>NZ_JBITIH010000017.1:104582-170457 GCF_044458865.1 Micromonospora sp. NPDC050417 | reverse complement strand
TGCGGGGTGGGCGGGTGGGCGGGGGCGCGGCTGGGGGGGGGCGGCGGCCGTGGCCGCCCCCGCCCACGGCTTAGGGGGGTGGCCGCGGTCGCCTGGTGGGCGCCCCACCGTCTCGCGTGGAGAGAACAGCCCCCGGATCAGGTCGACGCGGACGGCCTCGACGCGCCACCGGCCAGGACCACCGCCACCGTGAGCAGCACCGCCCCGGCGACCCCGGCCAGGCCGAGACGGTCGTGCAGGAGGACCGCCGCCAGTACGGCACCGGTCAGCGGCTCCAGCAGCGCCAGCACCACCGCCGTGCTGGCACCGATGGTGCGCAGCCCTCGGAAGTACAGGGTGTACGCCAGCGCCGTCGGCACCGTCGCGAGCGCCACGAGAAGACCGACGGTGACCAGGTTCGGACGGAAGCCCATCCCGACCGTGGTCAACGCGAGCGGTGCCAGGATCAGCCCGCCGACGCCGAAGCCGAGCCCGATCGCCGCCTGCGCGGCCAGGCCGGAGACCGGCATCGCCCCGAGCCGGGTGACGGTGGCGAATCCGGCTGCGGCGACGAGCGCCAGGGCCATACTCGCCAACACGGCGGTCGTCGGGTGACCGCCAGCGGGGAGACCCACCAGCAGCACCAGCCCGGTGACGGCAAGACCGATGGCGCCGACCGTCCGGGCGCCAGCCCGCTGTCGGCTGGTCACCCAGTCGGCGCCGAGCACGAACACCGGGGAGGTGCCGATGGTGATGAGGGTCGCCAGCGAGACCGAGGTCAGCGCCACCGCACCGAAGTAGCACACCTGGTAGATGGCGAAGAGCAGGCCCAGCACCACGATCCGGGTCCAGGCCGTACGACCTCGGGGCAGTCCGCAGCCGGAGAGCAGCAGGACACCGACGAGTAACGCGCCACCGATCAGCAGGCGATAGGTGGCCACCGCCACCGGGGAGAGCCCGGCATGGCGACCGAGCAGGCTGCCGAGCAGCCCACCGGTCCCCCAGAGCACGCCGGCCAGGACAAGACAGAAAAGGTCGACGCCGTCGCGGTGACGGGCAGCCACCATCGGCGTACGGGAGACAAGCATGGATCAGCGCTCCTGCGACAGAAGTGGGACATGGTCGCGGAAGCGGGGCATACGAAACCGGCCCGGTACGGGCGGCGTCAGCTCAACAGGCTCGACGCGGAGAACGCACTGCCCCGCTCAGAAGCGCGGCGGCGGGGTGATCGGAGAACGTCGGTGCACGGGCGTCACTCTATCCGGCCCGGACCGTACCGATCCAGTGACGTGAGGGCCTATACCTGTCCCTACCCGTGGTGTTGTCCGGCGTTCTCCACCTGCCGGCACCCGTCAGCGCAGTCGGGCCACGTCGAGACGGCGCTGCATGCCGCTGAACGCGTCGAGCGGGTCGAGGTCGGCCCGGGGCAGGACGTACCGGGCGGTCAGGGTGTCGACGCCGGTTCCCCGGGCACCACTGGGCCGGTACGTGACGGTCGCGGCGCCCGCCGAGGCGACCTCGACGACACCGGCGCGCCAGGTTCCCGACCGGAAGATCCACACTGGATCCGTCGGCCGGTAACTGTCGGTAGGCACCACGTCGCGCGGATCGCGCTGGTTCGGATCAATGGTCGGTGCGGGCATCCCTGCCTAGCCTCCTGTCTTCGCGCGGCTCACCGGGTCGATCCGCTCGCTACCGGCCCGAATGCCGGTCACCCGGCACCTGATCCAGCACCGGCCGACCCGCCGTCCAATTACTAACCGTGAGTAACCGGGTACACCTACACAGGCGCTATCATGCTCGCTGTGCGATGCAGACGCAAGAGCAGATGCACGTGCAGATGACCATGCAATGCGGCCGGATGGGGACGCGGCTCCCATACCGGCAACCCTCGCCCAGGGACGGGATCCGGCGCCCGCCCGACCCGAACCCGGCCCGACCCGGCCGTTGAAAGAGACACCGATGAATCAGCCATACAACGGCATCCCGAGCACCGAGCTACCGCCCATCACGTGGCAGAAGAGTCGCCGCAGCAATCCGAGTGGAAACTGCGTCGAACTCGCGGAGCTTCCCGGCGGTGCGGGGATCGCGGTCCGCAACTCCAGGGACCCCGACGGCCCGGCGTTGATTTACACCGCCGCCGAAATCACCGCCTTCATACTCGGCGCACGCGACGGCGACTTCGACCACCTGATCGTCTGAGCGGCCACACGGGTCAGGTGGACCAACCAGCGTCCCCCAGGGCACCGACAAAATTCGAGACCTCCCGTTGATCCCGCACAGCACGCGGTCATGGCATGCTTACGCGGCAGCAAAGCCGGCCACCTCGGCCAGCTGGGAGCATCGGGAGGTCGGTGCGTGACGACTACTCGGCCCGACGGCGAAACCGCCACCGGTCCCACCGTGCTGCGCATGTTGCTCGGTGCCCAACTGCGCCGGCTACGCGAGGCGAACGGGGTCACCCGGGAAACCGCCGGCTGGGAGATTCGCGCCTCCGAGTCGAAAATCAGCCGAATGGAACTCGGTCGGGTCGGCTTCAAGGAACGCGATGTCGCCGATCTGCTCACCCTCTACGGCGTACATGACGACGACGAACGCACAGTGCTGCTCGGACTTGCCCGGGACGCCAACGAGCCCGGCTGGTGGCACCGGTACGGCGATGTGCTGCCGCAGTGGTTCCAGTCCTATCTCGGTCTGGAAGCCGCCTCGGCACTGATCCGCACGTACGAGGTGCAGTTCATTCCGGGACTGTTGCAGAGCCGGGACTACGCCCGGGCGGTCGTCCTCCTGGGCCACCGGAGCGCCTCCTCGGAGGAGGTCGAGCGCCGGGTCAACCTGCGGATGGCACGTCAGCAACTGCTCACCCGCCCCGAGCCACCGCAGCTCTGGGCCGTGGTGGACGAAGCGGCGCTGCGCCGACCCATCGGCGGCCCCGAGGTGATGTACGGCCAGATCACCTCCCTGATCGAGGCCACCAAGCTGCCGAACGTCCGCCTTCAGGTGATGCCGTTCGCCAGCGGCGGGCACGCCGCGGCCGGCGGCGCCTTCAGCATCCTGCGCTTCCCCGACCAGGATCTGCCCGACGTGGTCTACATCGAACAGCTCACCAGTGCGCTCTACCTGGACAAACGCGACGATGTCGACCACTACGCGGCGGCAATGGAACGCGTCTGTGTGGAGGCCGAACCACCGGCCCGTACCCCGGACATCCTGGCCCGCATCCTCGCCGACCTGGACGGCTGACACCTCCCGCGCGAGAGGGAGCCCTCGTGGACCTGCCCCCGTCTGCCGCCGGTCGGCCCGCGCTCGCCGCCTCCGACCTGCCTACGTCGATCCGTGAGCAGTTGCTGTCCCAGGTGGAGGGCGGGACCGACCCGGTGGCCGGATACCTGTATGACCCCACGGTGGCGATCGGGAGGGCCAGCGACCTACGTACCGCGCTGCCCGACTGGACCCGGATCTGCTACGCCGTGAAGGCCAACTCCTTCCCACCGCTGGTACGAGCACTCGCGCCGTACGTCGACGGCTTCGAGGTCGCCTCCGCCGCCGAGGCGACGCTCGCCCGAGCCGCCGGTGCACCCGCCGGCAGCCGCCCGACCGCCCACTCCGACAGCGGGTTGCTGGTCGCCGCCGGGCCGGCCAAGACCGAACGCCTGCTGCGCCACCTCGTCGAACTCGACGTCACCGTGGTCAACGTGGAAAGCGTGCTGGAACTGCACCGCGTCCAGGCGGTGGCCGACCGACTCGGCCGGCAGGTCGACGTGGCCCTGCGGGTCAACCCCGCGACCACCACCGTCAGCGGCGCCCTGACCATGGGCGGCGCTGCCACCCAGTTCGGCATTCCCGAAGCAGAGGTGCCGGACGCGCTACGGCTCGCCGCGACCCTGCCCCGACTGCGGGTGGTCGGCTTTCACGTACACGTGGTGGGGAACAACCTCGACGCCGCCACTCACGCCGCGTACGTCGCCTGGTGCCTGGAGTGGAGTCGGCGCACCGCCGCCGCGCACGGGCTCGACCTGCGCGTGGTCGACGTCGGCGGCGGGCTCGGGGTGCCGTTCGGCGGCGAGGAACCGTTCGACATCAAGGAGTTCGGCGCCCGGCTCGCCCGACTCACCCCGCCACCGGGCTGCCGGCTCCTCCTCGAACCGGGCCGCTACCTGGTCACCGACGCCGGCTGGTACGCCGCCGAGGTCGTCGACGTCAAGCGGGCGTACGGGACCTGGTTCGTGGTGCTGCGCGGCGGCATCAACCACTTCCAGTTGCCGACCTCGTGGCAGATCCCGCACCGGTTCGCCGTGCTGCCGGTCCCCGACTGGCCGCACCCCTACCCCCGCCCCGGGGTACGCGACCAACCGGTCACCGTGGTCGGCGAACTCTGCACCACCGAGGACACCCTCGCCCGGGACGTGACCGTCACCGCCGTACGCGCCGGTGACCTGGTCGTCTTCCCGATGGCCGGCTCGTACGGCTGGGAGTTCGCCATGCCCGCGTTCCTCTCCCATCCGCCGGCCACCCGGACCCTCGTGCACCACTGAGCCGGTCAGAGGCGTTCGAAGCCGCGCCGGCGTTCCCAGTCGGTGACGGCGCGGTCGAACTCGGCCAACTCGGCGCGGGCCGCCGCCGCGTAGTGGGTCACCACCTCGACGCCGAAGGCATCCCGGGCGATGGCACTCTCCTCCCAGAGCCGGACCGCCTCGGCCAGCGACCCGGGCAGACGGGGCAGGTCGAGAGCGAAGGCGTTGCCGACCTGGGCCGGCGGCAGCGGCAGCTCCCGCTCGATGCCGTACAGACCGGCCGCGACGATCGCCGCGACCACGGTGTACGGGTTCGCGTCGCCGCCAGCCACCCGATGCTCGATCCGCAACGACTCCCCGTCGCCGACCACCCGGATCGGGCAGGTCCGGTTGTCCCGCCCCCAGGCCACCCCGGTCGGGGCGAACGCGCCGGGGGCGAGCCGCTTGTACGAGTTGACGTTCGGCGCCTGGAGCAGGGTCAGTTCCCGCAGGCAGGCGAGTTGCCCGGCGACGAAGTGTGCCATCAGTGGTGACATGCCGGCCCGGTCACCGGTGCCGTCACCGGCGAAGACCGGGGTGCCGTCGGCGTGACGCAGGGACAGGTGCACGTGGCACGAGTTCCCCTCCCCCTCGTCGTACTTGGCCATGAAGGTGACCGCGAGCCCCTCCTGGGCGACGATCTGGCGTACCCCGGTCTTGTAGAGCGCGTGGTTGTCGCAGGTGGTGAGGGCGTCGGCGTATCGGAAGACGATCTCGTACTGTCCCGGGTGGACCTCGCCCCGGGCAGACTCCAGCCTCAGCCCGGCCTGCCGCATCTCGCGTCGGATCCGCCGAACCAGCGGGTCGATCTCGGTCACCCCGACGATGGAGTAGTCCACGTTGTGCCGGGTCGCGGTGCGCAGGCCACGAAAATCCCGGTCGTACGCCTCCTGGAAGCTCTCCCGGAACAGGATGAACTCCAACTCGGTGCCGGCGTACGCGACCAACCCCCGTTCGGCCAAGCGGTCGAGCTGGGTCTGCAGGACCTGCCGGGGCGCGAAGCCGACCGGCCGCCCGTCGGGCCACCGCGCGTCGGCGACGACCAGTGCCGTCCCCGGGTCCCAGGGCAGTTCGCGCAGCGTACGAAGGTCCGGGGTGAGGGTGAGGTCGCCGAAGCCGGCGGCCCACGGGTCGACGGCGTAACCCGGCCCGGTGTTCATCTCCACGTCGGCGGCGAGCAGGTAGACGCAGGCGGCGAAACCGTCGTCGAGCACCCGCTCGCAGAAGTGCTCACCGTCGAGCCGACTGCCCTGCAAACGCCCCTGAAGGTCCGGCACGGCGACGATGACGTTGTCGATCCGCCCGGCGGCGACCTCGGCCCGCAGCCGTTCGACCGGCAGCGGAAAGGGAGCCGCGCTCATCGGCCCGCTCCGCTCGACGCCGGCTGGTGCAACGGGTTCGCCACCGGTGGGGCGTCGATGTGGAAGGAGGCGTCGCGCTCGGCCCGGTCGTGGTAACCGTCGGGCAGCAGCCGTTCCCGGTTGAGGCAGACCCGGGGGAACTCGGGTGCCAGCAGATCGAACCGGGCGAACCGCTCCGCCAGTTCCGGGAATCGGGCCTGGTACGCCAGCACCTCGGCCCGTGCCAGCCGCCAGAACTCCTCCTCCGGCACGGCGAGCTGCTCCTCGCAGAGCGGGCCGAGATAGCGGAAGTGACACATCAGCAGCGACTTGAAGATCGAACCGGACAATTCCGCTGCCCCGAACCGCATCAGTACGCCCAACGCCGGCGCCGGCAGGTCCGCGTACTCGGGGAGGTCCTCGTCGAGCAGCTTCAGGTCGTCGACGAAGTCCTTCACCGCCAACCGGACCGGCACGTCGGCCGCGTCGTAGATCACGATCGCGTTCTCGCCGTGCGGGTTGAACGCGATGCCGTAACGACAGAGCAGGTGCAGCAGCGGCGGAAACACGGCCGCGAAGAGGGCGGCGAGCCACTCCCCCGGGGGTAGCCCGGAACGGCGCACCAACTCGGCCACGAACGCCCCACCGGCCGGGTCGACGTGCAGCAGCGCGGCCAGCGTACGGGCCCGCTCGCCGGGGTCGAGCCGCTGCGCGACCGGCTCCCGCCAGATCACCCCGAGCAGTTGCCGGTAGCGGTACGGTGCCTGCGGCAGGGCCTCGAACACCGGGTGCCGGACCGCCACCCCCGCCACCTCACCAGGAAGGACGACCCGGCACACGTCCCGCAGGAACGGATCCCGGTCCCGGATGCCGTGGACCCAGGCGGTGGTCTGCGGCGCGGCCTGGATCAGTTCGGTGGGGATACCCCGGTAGACCATGGTGTTGAGGATGGAGAGCGGCAACTTCACGTCGAACCGGTCCGGCCGGGACACGTTGCTGAACGTACGGATCGACTGCTGCGCGCGGTAGCGGTCCGGCGGCGGCACCAGTGGGAGGATCCGGCGCTGCGCCAGCTCGGCCGCGAAGAGCGGTACGACCACCTCGTCCCACTGCCAGCCGTGCACCGGCAGCCAGACGTACTCGCCCGGGTCCACCCCCTGGTCGGTGAGCAGATCGGTGAAACGCCGCCGAATCGGCTCGTCCAGTTCCCGCTTCCGCAGGGCGTCCTCGTCCAGACCGCCGCCGCCGTGGAAGCTGGCCAGGTCACGGTGCACGGCCATCCACTGCATCCGCTCCGCCGCCCGTGACTCGGGCAGATAGGGGCGGTTGGAGGCGGAGAGACCGACCCGCCCCTTGTTCGCGAAGATCCACGGATGTCCGGTCTGGTATCCCTCCAGCTCGATGTGGGACAGGTCGGCCAGTTCCGCGACCGACGCCCCCGTGGCGAGCAGCCACGCATCGGCGGTGAGGGTCGCGCCGAGTTCGGTGACGGTCAACGCGGTGACCGCCGGCTCCAGCTCCCACGCCTGGTGCAGGTCGAGCAGGAGCCGGTACGGATCGGCCGGCTCGGCCGCGCCGTCCGCGACCCGGGTGAGGGATCCGGGCTCGATCCGCCACGAGTCCATCACCACCGGCCGACCCCGGAACTCGTACCCGACTGCCGGTGTGACCGGCACCAGGTAACGGTCGGCGCCGAGCGGGGTGGGGGTCAGCGCCCGCTCGAAGGCGAGTTCGGCGACCATCTTCGCTGCCAGGGCTGCCCGGACTCGACCCCAGACCTCGGGGCGCAACCCCGGCGGCGTGGTCACCGCCATCTCAGTCTCCATCGGTTCGGGCGGCGTGCAGGGGATTGACCACGGTGCCGTACATGACGTCGAACTCGGCGTCGCGTTCGGCCCGGTCGTGGAAACCACCGCCGAGCAGTTGCTCACGGTTGAGCGCCACCCGCCCGAACTCCGGCCCGAGCAGGTCGAACCAGGCGAACCGGTCGGACAGCTCCGGGAACCGTCGGTGGTACGCCTCGATCGGTTCCCGGACCAGGAACCAGAACTCCCGCTCCGGCACGCCAA
The DNA here is from genome assembly GCF_044458865.1 of Micromonospora sp. NPDC050417. NCBI lineage: Bacteria > Bacillati > Actinomycetota > Actinomycetes > Micromonosporales > Micromonosporaceae > Micromonospora > Micromonospora sp. NPDC050417. Next base: position 162,516 of record NZ_JBITIH010000017.1, on the reverse strand, counting down.
GGTGGCGCTCCACGATGTCGGTCAGGAAACGGAAGTGCCCGGCGCAGATCGCGGAGAGGATCGAGTGCGCGAGATCCCGGGCCGGCCAGCGGTGCAGCCGGTCGCGGGCCTCGGGCGGGATGCCGGCGTACTCCGGCAGGTCGAACGGGAGGAGCTCGACGTCGGCGCCGAAGTCCTTCAGGGCGATCCGGGTCGGCCGCTCGTCCGCGTCGCTGATCAGCACCACGTTCTCCCCGTGCGGCGTGAACGAGGCACCGTAGCGGTAGAGGTAGTGCAGCAGCGGCGGCAGCAGCGCGCCGAGGTACGCCCGCAGCCACTCCCGGGCCCGGAGACCGGACCGTGCGACCAGTTCGGCCACGACCGCCCGCCCGTCGCTCCCCTCCAGCAGCAGGGCGGCCATGGTCCGGGCCCGCTCCCCCGGCTCCAGGTGGCCGTGCACCGGTTCGCGCCAGATCGCGCCCAGCAGTTCCTGGTAGCGGTACGGCGCGTCGGGCAGGGCCTCGAACGTCGGATGCGGCACGGTCACCGAGGCGACCTCGCCGAGCATGATGACGCGGCACTCGTCACGCAGGAAGCCGTCGCCGTCGCGCAGCTCCCGCAGCCAGGTGGTGAGCCGGGGTGCGCAGGTGGTCTGCGCCTGTGACAGGCCACGCCAGACCAGGGTGTTGCGGATCATCAGCGACACCTTGACGTTGCGCCGCCGAGGCCGGTCCAGATTGGTCAGGGTGCGGATCGACTGCAACGGGCGGTAGCGGTCGACGCTCTCCCCGAGGTACACCAGGTTCCCCTGCGCGATCTGCGCGGCGAAGAGCGGCAGCACCACCTCGTCCCACTGGAACGGGTGCACCGGCAGCCAGACGTACGCCTCCGGGTCGCCACCCCGGTCCCGGACCCGCTCGGCGAAGCCGGCCCGGGTGACCGGGTCGAGTTCGTCGGCGAGCAGCGCCTTCAGATCCAGGCCGGGTACGGCGCTGAACCAGCCCAACTCCGGCGTCACCGCGACCCAGACCAGCCGGAAGTCGCCGGCCGCCTCCGGCGTGTAGCGGGCGGTGTCGGCCGAGGAGAAGCCGAGCCGGCCCTTGTTGACGAACATGCAGGGGTGGCCGGTCTGGTGCGCCTCCAGGTCCTCGTGGGACAGGTCGGCGAGCGCCGTGGCCGGGATCGCGCGGGCGTGCAGCCGAGCGTCGGCGGCGTGTGTGGCGGTGAGGTCGCGAACCAGGTCGGCGATGACCGACCGGGACAGGCCGAGGACGTCGGCGGCGTCGACCACGAACCGGGTCGGATCGGTGGCGGGTTGGTCCCGGTCGCCGACCCGGCGCAGCAGGCTCTCCGACCGGATCCGCCAGGCGCCGAACGTTCCCCGGTGCGCCTCGAAGGAGTAACTCACCCCCTGCGGCAGCGCGATCCGCCAACACCCCGGCGGGCCGTCGGGCTCGGGGGTCACCATCTCCTCGTACGCCATCTCGGCGACGGTGCGCGCCAGCAGCGTACGGCCGGCTGCGGTCCAGTGCGCCGGGGCGAGGTGGGGAGGCGGTGCGGTGGCCGGGTCGGCCGAGGGGCGGGGCGGCACGGCGCTCCTTCCTGGGGGTGGCGGGGTTCAGAACGGGGCGTCGGCGGCGAGCGCGTCGTCGGGTACGCCGAAGCCGGTGAACGCGGTGCGCTTCGGCAACCGGTATGCGATGCCGCCGGTGACCGCGTTCAGGATGGTGGCGCCGCGCCAGGCACCGAGGCCCAGGTCGGGCGTACCGACACCGTGGGTGTGCAGTTCGGCGTTCTGCACGAAGAGGGAACCGGTGACCTCCGGGGCGAGTTCGACCCGGTGGTCGGCGTCCACCCGGTAGCGCCCCCGTGCGTCCCAACGCACCAGTTCGGCCAGCGGGTCGAGCAGCGCCGGCCGCCGGGCCGCGTAACCGGTGGCGAGCACGACTCGGTCGGTGCGCAGGTCGAATTCGCTGCCCTGCCGGGTTTCCCGACAGGAGAGGCGGTAGCCGTCCCCGGTGGCACGGGCAGCCAGCACCGCCACGTTCGCGGTGAGGCTCGCCTCGGGTCGGCGACCGCCGACCGACCGCTCGTACAGCAGGGTCTGTATCTCGTCGATGGTCTCGGCGCTGATCGCCTTGTAGAGCTGCCACTGGTGCGGCAGCAGGGTGTCGCGGGTGGACTCGGCCAGGCCACGGAAGTACGCGGTGTAGTCGGGGGTGAAGTGTTCGAGACCGAGCTTCGAGTATTCCATCGGGGCGAACGCCGGGCTCCGGGTGAGCCAGCGCACCCGCCAACCCTGCTCGGGTGTGCGGCGCAGCAGGTCGAGGAAGACCTCGGCACCGGACTGCCCGGAACCGACCACGGTCACGTCCCGTGCCCCGGCCAACGTCGGCAGCCGGTCGAGGTAGTCGCCGGCATGGAAGACGTGCTCACCGACGAGGTGGGCCAGTGGTTCGGGCACGACGGGATCCGTGCCCACCCCGAGCACCACGTGTCGGGCCCGCACGCGGGTGGCCGCACCCGTTGCCGGCTCGGTCACCTCGACCAGGAACCGGCCGCTCCCGGCCGACCAGCGCAGCCCATCGACCCGGGCGCCGAACCGACACGAGGGGAGCGAGTCGGCGACCCACCGGCAGTAGTGGTCGTACTCCCGGCGGGGCACGTGGAACCGTTCGGCGAAGTAGAACGGGAAGAGCCGGTCCTGTTCGCGTAGGTAGGACAGGAAAGACCAGCGGCTGGTCGGGTCGACCAGGGTGACCAGGTCGGCGAGGAACGGGACCTGCAACCTGGCCCCCTCCAACAGCAGGCCGGGGTGCCAGGCGAAGTCGGGGCGGGCGTCGAGGAAGAGCGTACGGAGACCGGTGAGTGGCTCGGCCAGGGCGGCTAGTCCGAGGTTGAACGGGCCCAGACCGATGCCGACCAGGTCGTAGTCGGTCTCGTCCGAGCTGGCGTCGGTGACGGGTTCCGGTGCGGTGGGACTGGTCAACGGGGCGCCTCCTCCGATATGTCGCCGCCCCTCGGCCCGGGGACGGCGGCCGACACCACCGTCTGCTCGGCGGCGCCGGCCCGGACCACCAGGTCCAGCAGCGCGTCCACGTCGGCCGGGGTGGCGTGCGGGTTGAGCAGGGTGAGTTTGAGCCACACCGCGTTGCCGAGTTCGGTCCGACCGACCACCGCCGTGCCCTCGACGAGCAGGCGACGGCGCAGTTCGGCGTTGACTCGACTGCTGACGGGTCCGGCACGGTAACGGAAGACCACGGTGCTGAGCACCGGCTCGGCGGCCAGTTCGAGGTGGGGATCGGCCCGGATCCGGGCTGCGGCGTGCCGGGCCAGTTCGTGGACGTGGTCGACCAGTACACCCAGCCCGACCCGGCCGAGCGCCTGGAAGGTGACGGCCAGTTTGAAAGCGTCCACCCGGCGGGTGGTGCGCAGCGAATGGCCGAGCAGGCTCGGGTAACCGGCCGCCTCGTCGTCGGCCGGGTTGAGGTAGGCAACCCGCTGGGACAGCGGTGCGAGCGTGGCCGCGTCGGCAGTCAGGAAGACTCCGGCCGCGATCGGTTGCCAGCCGAGCTTGTGCAGGTCGAGGGCGATCGAGTCGGCGCGGTGCAGCCCGTCGAGCAGGCCGGCGAGCCGGTCGGAGAAGAGCGCCCCTCCCCCGTACGCGGCATCGACGTGCAGCCAGCACCGGTGCCGGGCGGCAACATCGGCGATCGGGTGCAGCGGGTCGATGCTGCCGAAGTCGGTGGTGCCAGCGGTCGCCACGACTGCCGCCGGTACGCCACCGGCGCGTACGGTGGCGGCCATCCGCTCGGCCAGCGCGACCGGGTCCATGGTGTACGTGTGGTCGACCGGGACCGGGACCACCGCCTCCTCGCCGAGTCCGAGCAGGGCGGCGTTGCGCCGGACTGAGAAGTGCGCGACCTCGCCGCAGAAGTAGCGCAGTCGCGAACCGACCGATCCGATCCCGACGGTGGCTGCCGGTGCTCCGGTCGTGGCGAGTACGGCGGCGTCGCGGGCGAGCAGGAGGCCCATCAGGTTCGACTCCGTCCCGCCGGAGGTGAGTACGCCGGCCGAGACGTCCGGCCGGTAGCCGACCAGTCCGGCCAGGACCGCGATGACCTGGGGCTCGACTGCGGTCGCCGAGGGCCCCTGGTCCCACGAGTCGAGCGACGGGTTCAGCGCGGCGGCGACCACCTCGGCGGCGACCGCCACAGCCAGTGGTGGACAGTGCAGGTGCCCGGCACAGTGCGGGTCGGCCGGGTCGGCGGTGCCGGCGGCGAGTCCGGTGGCGAGCGCGGCGAGGGCGGCCCGCGCCCCGGTGCCCTGTTCGGGCAGGAGTCCCGGTCCGAACGTAGCGGCGACGGCGGAGGCCAGCTCGGTCGGCGTACCTGCGGGGAGCGGACCGCCGCGCCGGCGTGCGCCGAGGCGCAGCGCTTCCAGCGCCACGTCGATCAGGGGACCCAACGCCGCCGGGCCGGCGACCCCACCGGCGAGAGCGGTGTCGAGCGGATCGGTGACGGTCATGCGGGCGTTCCCGGGTAGGCCCGCTGGGCGGCCTGGACCGCGTCGGCGAGCCGGGCCAGCACCGCGTCGACCTGCGCGTCGGTGATGACCAGTGGTGGAAGTAGCCGTACCACCGCGTCGCGCCGTCCACCGAGTTCGACGATCAACCCACGGGCCAGGCATTCGCCGCGGATCAGGCGGGCGAGTTCGGGGGCGGCGGGACGGGCGCCGATCGGGTTCGCCGGCCCGTCCGGCTCGACGATCTCCAGCCCGATCATCAGGCCCCGGCCGCGTACGTCGCCGATGGCGGTCTGTTGACCCTGGAGCAGTCGCAGCTCGCGCAGCATCCGTTCACCGACCAGGGCGGCTCGCTCGACCAGGCCGTTCTCGCGGATGTGGCGCATCGTCGCGGTACCGGCCACCATGGCGAGCTGGTTGCCACGGAAGGTGCCGGTGTGCGCGCCGGGCCGCCAGGTGTCGAGCTCCTCCCGGTAGGCGATCACGGCCAAGGGCAGGCTTCCTCCGATCGCCTTGGACATCACCAGGACGTCCGGCACCACACCGGAATGTTCGACCGCCCAGAACGCCCCGGTCCGGCCGACCCCGGTCTGCACCTCGTCGACGATGAGCGGGATGCCGTGCAGCGCGGTGAGCCGGCGCATCTCGCGCAACCAACCGTCCGGTGCGGGTACGGTGCCGCCTTCGCCCTGTACCGCTTCGAGAATCATCGCGGCCGGTGGTACGACTCCCGAGTGCGAGTCGGTGAGCATCGTCTCCGCGTACCGGGCGGCGATCTCGGCGGCCATGCCGCCGCCGACGCCGAACGGGCACCGGTAGTCGTACGGGAAGGGAAGTCGCGTGACCTCGAACGCGGCCGGCGGCAGCGGCGCCTTGATCGCGACGTTGGCGCTGACCGCGAGGGCCCCTGCGGTCATTCCGTGGTACCCGCCGGTGAAGGCGAGTACGCCGGTTCGCCCGGTCGCGGTCTGGGTGAGTTTGAGCGCGGCCTCGACCGCGTCGGTGCCGGCCGGTCCGCAGAAGTGCAGCCGCCAGCCGTCCGGTCCGCCGGGCAACGTGGCGAGCAGTGTGGTGGTGAACTCGTCCTTCTCGAAGGTGCCCAGGTCCAACACGTGCAGCGGCGCGCCGGAGTCGAGCACCCGGCGGATCTGGTCGATCACGACCGGGTGGTTGTGACCCAACGCCAGCGTGCCGGCGCCGGAAAGGCAGTCGAGGTAACGCCGGCCGTCCGCGCCTTCGACGACCATCCCGTGTGCGCGTACCGGCAGGATCGGCAGGGATCGGGCGTAGGTACGCGCGCCCGACTCCCGCTCCGCCTGGCGTTCGAGCAGGTCGGCGATGGCTTGATCAATGGGTGCGGATGACGGGAGTTGCGAGACGACCACAAAGCCTCCAAAGGTTAGCCTCACCTAACTACCACAGATCGGTAGGCGCAAGCACCCTGGACGGGAGTTTCTCGGTTTATGCCCGCAACACCGGCGAACCGTCCACATCGTTCACCCGCTCACCGCAGGCCCCCGAGAGTCTCCACGGCCGCGTCGCCGGCCCCCTGCGGCAGACACCCGCCGTACGGCACCCGGCGTCGCAGCGTCGACCGACCACCCGTACGTCACCCGATGATCCTGGCACGCCGTACGGCGCGATTCCAGCCGGATCCGGCCTCTCTCCGGCCACCCAGTTCGACACTCGAAACTGTACCGACGCTCCGTCAAATTGCGAATACGTTGCGAAATCGCCGACGATAGGACAAACTCGGTGGGACACAATGCACTCACCAAATCAATTGGCGATGGGGGCACCACGATGGTCAAACAAGTGATCACCCTACTCACCGACGACCTGGACGGCGGCAAGGCCGACCGCACCGTCGAGTTCGGTATCGATGGAGTCAACTACACCATTGACCTGTCCGAGAAGAACGCCGGCAAGCTACGCAAGGCACTGGACGGTTACATCACCGCCGGAAACCGGATCGGCCGCACCACTCCCGAGGTGCGTGGCGCCGCCGGGCGCGGCGTGGCGCGAGGCGCGAGCCGGACCGATCGGGACCAGAACCGCGCCATCCGGGAATGGGCCACCAAGAACGGCTACGACGTTTCCGAGCGGGGCCGGATACCCGCCTCGGTGGTGCGGGCGTACCGAGGCGAATAACTCGGTACGGGCTGGCCCCCGGCCGTTCCGGCCCGGGCGGCACCGTGGCGGCGACAGCCAACCCGTCACCGCCACGGATCGAATCACGTCACATCCGCGGTGCTCGGTCAGCCACAGCGTGCGGGACCGACGCACAGAGTGGAGAGTTCTCGCAGAGAATGGTGACGGTCAGGCCATACGTGGCGGACGGCACCGACACAGTTCTACCGGACCCGCCCCCTGCACGCCGTTTCCCTCCCGCATGGATTTCGTCTCAGTGGCGAGACCCGGGTGACGTCGGTTTCCCTGGCAGCCGCCCCTGCCCATGACGACATCGTCGATGTTGGTCGCACAGTTCTCCGGTTTCGGGGCACCCTCAACCGCGAGCATGAAGTCCCAATTGGGCAGATTTCCGCGAAAGATCCCTATGTGGGCACCTACCTGGGCGGCGCCACTCCGGGTGTCGCCACCCGCACCGACACGGCGCGGAACAGCCGGACGCGCAAGATTCGCTCAAAACTGTGACACGGGGCTTCCAGCGGCGACCCGGACGATCCACCCTGATGGAGATCGGGCCACATCAGCCGGGAGCACATCGATGGCGGAGACAGCAGAGTTCACGACCGCGAGTCCAACGGAGAATCTCAGACTGCCGTGGCTTGACTGGCCGGTCCTGGCCGAGGCACTGGAGATCGCCGCACTGGTCCGTTGCACCCCGGTCGCCGCGGCACCGACAGACCACCGCCGCGACACACACGGCGTACACGGCGTGCTGGTGGCCGAGTTCAACCAGCAGATGGCCGCGGACCGACTGGCCTACCTGCTCGAACGGCTCAAGCTGACGGTGGTCCCGGAGACGACCGTCGCCGGACTGCGCCGACGCTACCAACTTCACCGCCTGTACGTCCCGGCGTACCAACGTCCCGCGTACGGGGCGTTGATGACGGCGGCCTGGAATCAGGGCCGCTCCGCGATCCTCGACCCGACGGCCACTGGCGGGTCGAGCGCCCGGCAACTGTGGCGGCCCCGGCTGGCCGAGGCGCTCTGGCGCTCGGTCCTCACCGCCGCCGGTCGACACCTGCACAAGAACATCCTCGGCGTACGGGTGGCCGATCCCGATTTCGCGGCAATGCTCATCCGCGGTGCCCAACTGCTCGACGCCCGGGCCGCCCTGCGGCGCCGCTCCGGTTGCTTCCTGGTGAGCGTGCCCGTCGGACCGGACGCCCAGCGGTTGCTCACCGCAGTCCGCTCGGCGGACCAGTTCGACGTCGCGGTGTAGGGCGGGACCGGGTGTAGCGGGCTCTGGCGGGGGTGACCGTTCGGTCGGTATGCACGACCGAACCAGGTGGGCCAGACTTGCCGCGGCGCCCCTACTTCCGCCGGAGAACACGACCCTTGGCCCTCATCCCGCCGCCCCTGGTCGGGTCACCACGCTTGACCCGCCGGGTCACCCTCGCGCTCTGCGTGGCCGTCCCGATGGTGCTGACCAGCGCGTGCGCCGATCGCCCGGCGGAGCCGATCCGGATCCGGATCGCCACCGGCAGCCCGACCGCCGTCTACTACGCGTTCGGCCGGTCGCTCGTAAAGATCATCAATCGGGAGATTCCGGGCGTACGGGCGAGCGTGGCGATCACCGCCGCGTCGGCGGAGAACGTCGCCCTGGTCTCGCAGGGCAGCGCCGAACTCGGCTTCACCCAGGCGGACACACTGCCGAGCACCTCCGGTGGCGACCCCGCCGTACTCGGAGTAGCCCGGATCTACGACGACCTGCTCCATCTGGTGGTGCGCGACGACGGACCGATCCACCGGCTGGAGGACCTGCGTGGCAGGAAGGTCTCGGTGGGCGCGACCGGTTCCGGTACCGAGATCACCGCCAGCCGCCTGCTCGACGTCGCCGGTCTCACCCCCGGCTCGGTGGACACCCGACGCCTCGGGCTGGACTCCTCTGTGGCCGCACTACGCAGAGGTGAGATCGACGGCTTCCTCTTCTCCGGCGGACTGCCGGTGCAGGCGGTCGCCGAGTTCGTCCAGCACACCCCCACCCGGATCATCGATCTCGGCGAGTGGACCGAACCGATGCGGCAGCGGTACAGCCAGGTGTACGTCAGCCGCGACATTCCGACCTCGGTGTACGGGCTCGCCCCGGTCACCACCGTCGCCGATCCCAACTACCTGATCGTCTCGGCGAAACTGCCCCGGTCCCTGGTGTACGAATTGACCCGGCTGCTGATGGAGCGGCGGATGGAACTGGGCCAGGCCCATCCGGCTGCCGGGCGGATGAGCCCGCAGTCGGCGATCGCCACCGCCCCGCTGCCGTTGCACGCCGGTGCCGCCGACTACTACCGCGCCAGCAAGCCCTGACCGGCTCGACCAGCCCACCGCCTCGGCCGTCGGCCGCCAGCCACATGCCCCGGTGTTGCGACGACGCGTGCGGTCCGAAGTAGAGCCGCAACACGGGGGCGGCCCGCTCCACCGTGAACCCGGCGCGCAGGGCGTCACGTTCGTTCAGGCGCTCCCCGTCTCCTGAGCGACCGGACGATCGTCGTCACCCCCGGGGCACTACGGCGACTCGTCCGGCGCCCGGAACCAGAGCGCCGCGTCAAGACCCCGGGGAATCGCCTGCCGCATGGTCAGCCGTCCGCCGGAGACGTCCACCAGCACCGCGACGATGGTCAGGCCCAGACCCGCGCCGGAGATGTTCTGCGCGTCCGCCGCCCGCCAGAACCGTTCCGTGGCGTGACGGAGCTGCGCCGAGGTCATGCCCCGCCCGTTGTCCCGGACGTGGATCGCGACCCCGCCGTCGAGCCGGTAGACCGACACGTCGATCTTCCCGCCCTCGTCGGTGAACTTCACCGCGTTGTCGATCAGTGCGTCGAGCGACTGGTCGACGGCGGTGGGCGCGCTGCTCACGTACGCCGGGATCGCCGGTGTGCTGAAGTTGAGCTGGATGGACCGGCGTCGCGCCAAGGGCTGCCAGGCACGTACCCGGGAGATCGCCACCGCGGCGGCGTCGACCACCACCATCTTGTCCGCGCCCCGCTCGGCCCGGGCCAGGGTGAGTAACCCGTCGAGCACCTGGGCGAGCCGGTCGCTCTCCTCCAGCGCGAGCCTGTGCTCGGTCCGGCCGTCCTCGTCGCTGACGCTCGGCCCGAGTTCCTCGACTCGCAGCCGCAGCGCGGTGAGCGGGTTACGCAACTGGTGACTGGCGTGGGCGACAAATGCCCGTTGCCGTTCCATCGCGTCGGAGAGCGCGTCCGCCATGTCGTTGAAACTCGCCGCGAGCCGGCGCAACTCGGGCGGGCCGAACCGGTGCGGGGCGCGGGCGGACCGATCCCCGGCCGCGATCTCGTGGGTCACCGCGTCGAGCACGGTGACCGGCCGCAGCACCCATCCGGCCAGCCGGAACGCGGTGAGAACACAGGCGAGTACGGCAAGCATGCCGATCACGGCGAGCGCCACCCACCAGGAGAGAGTGGTACGGCCGATCCGGGTCGTCGGCGACGAGATGATCACGGAACCGAGCACTTCGCCGTTCTCGCTCACCGGCACCGAGACGACCAGCGGCTCCGTGTTCCAGGGCAGGACCAGCCCCGGCGCGGCGGACTGCTGTCCGGCGAGCGAGGCGCGGGTGGCGGACTCCACCAACGCCGGGTCGGGACGGTACCGGGGAGTACGGATCACGACCGTACGGTCCCGGTCGACCAGCGCGGCGTCCAGCCCGTACAACTCGGCGTAGCGGTCCAGTTCCGCGCTCACCGGCCCGGTCGCCCCGACGCGCAGGGCTGGACCGGAGAGCGAGGAGAACCGGGTCGCGTCGGCGAGCCGATCGGCCCTGACCCGGCCGGTCTCGGCGGTAGCCAGGGTGAAGGCGAGCGGAATCTCCAGCGCGGCCAGCACCAGGACCATCAGCAGCAGGTAGCTGAGCACAAGACGTCGACGCACGGCGGTTCCCCGGTTACCCGACCCGGAGCCGGTAGCCGACCCCCCGGACGGTCTCCACCAGGCCCGGGTCACCGAGCTTGGCCCGCAGCGACCCGACGTGCACCTCGACCGTGTGCCGACCGGTCCAGGTGGTCTGCCAGACGTCGAGCAGGATCCGGTCCCGAGGCACCACCAGTCCGGGCTGGCGGGCCAGCGACATCAGGATGTCGAACTCCTTACGGGTCAGCGCGATCGCCGCCCCGTCGACCTCGGCCGAGCGGGCGGTCACGTCGATCCTGATCCGGCCGGCCTCGATGACCGTACGCGGTGCCGTGGCGTGTGCGCCCCGGCGCAGTACCGCTTCGATCCGGGCGTGCAGTTCCGCCATCGAGAACGGCTTGACCACGTAGTCGTCGGCGCCGACCCGCAGCCCGAGCACCCGATCGCGTTCCTCGCCACGTGCGGTCACCGCGATGATCCCGATCTGGGCGCTGCGCTGGCGCAACGTCCGGCACACCTCGACCCCGTCGCCGTCGGGCAGGGTGAGGTCGAGCAAGACCAGGTCGCAGGGGGCGGCGGCGAGCGCCGCCGCGGCGGTGGACGCCTGTTCGATGTCGAAGCCACGACGGGTGAGCGCAGAGGCCATCGCCGCCGCGACCCGACTGTCGTCCTCGACCAGCAGGATGCGCAACCCGCCCTCCCCTCCCCCAACTGTCCGCTATTGTGCCTGCCCGGCCGCGGACGGCCAGCCGTCCGGGTCGTGGTCCCGAACCCCGCCACCCATCGCCCTCGTCGATCGGTCCGGCCGACCATCGACCGGCCCGGCCGTGCGCAGGCGGTGGCGGTGGCGGTCACCCGAGTGCCGCCGGCGCCGATAAACCCGAACCGGCGGGGTATGGGTCACCGGTGACGACACCGCGGCGGGCCTGGTGACCGGCGCCGTTCCCGGCTGGGCCTGGATGGCACTGACCGTCATCATCGCGGCCATGCTCGCGGTCGACCTGCTCCTGCACCGGGACAACCACGTGGTCGGACTACGTGAGGCGGGAATCTGGAGCGGAATCTGGATCACCGCCGGGCTCGCGTTCGGTGTACTGCTCTGGGGGTGGCAGGGGTCGACCGCCGGTACCGCGTACTACGCCAGCTACCTGATCGAGAAGACGCTCTCCATCGACAACGTCTTCGTGTTCGCCCTGATCTTCACCTACTTCGCCGTACCGGCGTCGTACCAGCACAAGGTCCTGTTCTGGGGAGTCGTCGGCGCGCTCGGCTTCCGGTTGGTGTTCATCTTCGCCGGGGCGGAACTGCTGCGTACGTTCTTCTGGACCGCGTACATCTTCGGTGCGTTCCTGATCTACACCGGATACCAGATGGCGTTCCGCCATGACCGGAAGGTGCAGCCGGAACGAAATCCGGTGGTCCGTCTGATCCGCTGGATCCTGCCGACCGACGCCCACTACCACGACGGCAGGTTCATCACCCGGAAGAACGGAAAACTGCGGGTCACCCTCCTCTTCGTGGTCCTGGTCTCGATCGAGGCGAGCGACCTCATCTTCGCGGTCGACTCGATCGCCGCCATCCTGGCCATCACCACCGACACGTTCGTCCTCTGGTCGGCGAACGCGTTTGCCATCCTCGGCTTGCGGAGTCTGTACTTTCTCCTCGCCGGCCTGCTCCGCCGGTTCAAACACCTGCACTACGGCCTGGCCGTGCTGCTCGTCTTCGCCGGGGTGAAACTCATCCTGGCCGAGACCAAGGTCGGTAAGCTGCCCATCCCCCTGACGCTGGGCGTGATCGTGGGGACCATCGCCGGCTCGATCGTCTGGAGCCTGCTGTCCAGCCGGCGGGCCGCCCGGCCGTTGCCCGGTTCCGCTGGGCGGGACGGACATCCCTGAGCCGGACGGTACCGACCGGTATAGAGGAAGATCACATGCCTGGGCCGGCGGTCTGGGCGGAAAAACGCTGGCAGCATGGTCAACAAGTCGGATCGAGGGAGAGAACCATGGCCGAAGAGGCAGCGACCGGACAGCCGCCGGTGGGCAGCGCGCAGATCGGCGTCACCGGTCTCGGTGTGATGGGCCGCAACCTGGCCCGCAACCTGGCTCGCCACGGCTACCCGGTGGCCGTACACAACCGCTCCGCCGACCGGACGCGGAGCCTGATCGCCGAGCACGGGGACGAGGGCGAGTTCATCCCGAGCGAGTCGATGTCGGACTTCGTGGCATCGCTGGCCCGTCCCCGGGCGGTCATCATCATGGTGAAGGCCGGCGGCCCCACCGACGCGGTGATCGAGGAGCTGATCCCGCTGCTCGACAAGGACGACATCATCATCGACTGCGGCAACGCCCACTTCGCCGACACCCGGCGGCGTGAGGAGACGCTGCGGGCCCATGGGCTGCACTTCGTCGGCACCGGCGTCTCCGGTGGCGAGGAGGGCGCACTGCTCGGCCCGAGCATCATGCCCGGCGGTTCGGTCGAGGCGTACGCGAAGCTCGGACCGATCTTCGAGTCGATCGCCGCGCAGGTGGACGGCGCCCCGTGTTGTACGCACGTCGGCCCGGACGGCGCCGGACACTTCGTGAAGATGGTGCACAACGGCATCGAGTACGCCGACATGCAGCTCATCGCGGAGGCGTACGACCTGCTCCGGGAAGGGCTGGACGCCTCCCCGGGCGAACTGGCCGAGGTCTTCCGCACCTGGAACGAGGGCGACCTGGAGTCGTTCCTGATCGAGATCACCGCCGACGTGCTCGGGCAGACCGACGCCCGCACCGGCAAGCCCTTCGTCGACGTGGTGCTCGACCAGGCCGAGCAGAAGGGCACCGGCCGCTGGACCGTACAGAGCGCACTCGACCTCGGGGTGCCGATCACGGGCATCGCCGAGGCGACCTTCGCCCGTTCGCTCTCCGGGCACGCCGACCAGCGGGCCGCTGCCCGTGAACTCTTCGCCGACGCCGGGGGCAAGGCGAGCGTGCCGGACCGGGACGCCTTCGTCGACGACGTCCGCAAGGCGCTCTACGCCTCGAAGGTGGTCGCGTACGCGCAGGGCTTCGACCACATCCAGGCCGGCAGCGAAGAGTACGGCTGGGACATCGACCGGGGCGAGATGGCCACCATCTGGCGGGGCGGCTGCATCATCCGGGCCCGGTTCCTGAACCGGATCCGGGAGGCGTACGACGCCGACCCGCAACTGCCGAGTCTGCTGGTGGCGCCGTACTTCGCGAAGATCGTCTCGGAGAGCATCGAGAGTTGGCGGCGAGTGGTGCGGTACGCCACCGAGGTCGGCATCCCGACCCCGGCCTTCTCGTCCTCGTTGGCGTACTTCGACGGGCTGCGCCGGGGGCGGTTGCCCGCCGCGCTGATCCAGGGGCTGCGGGACAACTTCGGCGCGCACACGTACCAGCGGGTCGACGCCGAGGGCAGCTTCCACGTGCAGTGGGCCGGCGACCGTACCGAATCCCCGGCCTGACCGGATGCGACACCGCCGGCGACGGATGCGACGTCGCCGGCGGTGCGCGGCCCCGGCCCAGGGTCGTTCGCCCATTACTCGTATCCGATACGCCCGCGCGGTAACGGTCAGCGGAAACGGCGACGCAGGCTGCGACGGTTCAGACCCGGCGCGGTGGTCTCCAGCCGGCGCCGAAGCTGGTCCCACTCGCGCCGCCGCTCGTCGGTGACGTCGCGTACCGTGACCGCGACTCCTGGCGGCCCGGGTTCGGCGCCCAGCGGCCGGCAGTCGACCTCGACCACCACCCGGCTGCCGTCGGCGCGACGCAGGGTCCACTGCACACCCAGCCCGGGCGGGTCGACCGCCGCACGCACCGCGCGCAGTGTCCGCTCCACCTGCTCGTGGTCGTCGGGATGGACGATGTCGCGCCAGGTGGCGAAGACCCGCGACTCGATGCCGAGGATCCGCCAGATCGCCGGGTTGGCGTAACCCACCCGGTCGTCGTCTCCGACGATCAGGACACCGTCGGTCGTGCTGCCGGCGGTGAGGTCCAGATAGTGCTCCCGGTCCCGACGGTTGGCCGCACCGGTCACCTCGATCCGGTACAGCGCGAGCGTGGCCTGACCCGCGGCGACCTCGATGACGTCCCGGGAGGCGACCAGGACATCCCGGTCGGCCGCCACCAGCAGGGCGGCGTCGGCCCCTCCGACCACCGGCTCGGCCCCGGGCGCCAACGACGCCACGATGGTGGCCGGCAGGCCACCCAGCGGCTCGATCAGCACCGAGGGCAGCAACCGCGTCTCGACCAGCAGGCTGCGTCGCCGAGAGCCTTCGGTCGGCAGCGGGTGGTCCAGCTCGACCCGGGGTGACCAGGCGAAGTCGAGATCGCCTGCCCGAGGGCCCGGCCGATAGAGAGCGAACACGATCCGGTGCGGTGTCCCGTCGGGCATCACCTGGGTGACCAGCGCCCGCAGTGCCTCGCCGACCTGCGCGCTGCCGGTCGCGGCAACCAGACTGGTACACGTCTCCCGCAGGTGCCGCTCCCGTCGCAGCGCCTGCCGATGCTTGTTGCGGGCGTCGACGACGCGAACCACCACCAGCGTGGTGGTGAAGCCGGCGACCACGGCGATCATCACGCCGTGCACCACCACGCCGGCGGCGGCCTCGATCAGCAGCACCACCGGGGCGGCGAGACTGGTCAGGGCGACCAGCCCGACCCGCGTCGCCGCCGTCTCCTCGGACGCCGGCTCCGCCCGCTCGGTCAGGCGGGTCATCGACGGTTGCAGCGCGGCCGCGCCCCAGCTCAGGTAGAAGACGAGGTAGCCCAACTCGGCCGGGCCACCCGGGTACCAACCCGGGCCGACCCGGGCGATGGCGTACGCGATGTCGGCCGTGAGCAGCCCCGCGACACCAACGGTCAACAGCAGGACCGAGGCGTTACGTGGCGCGGCGACGGCCAGCCACAACATCACCACCAGCGCCAGCAGGTCGCCGAGGATGTGACTGGCCAACAGGCACTGTTCGACCGGAGAGAGCCCGGAACCGGGCAGCGCCGGGGCTACCAGCTGGGTCCAGCCGACGAGACCGAGGGCGAGCACCACCGCGAGCAGGTCGGTCAGGCCGGACCGGTCCCGCAGGACCGCGCTACGACGGGTGAGCTGGACCAGGCCGGCGGCGAGCAGCGGGAAGTTGCCGACGTAGAACCATTCGGCGACCAGGCCGGCGTCACGGCCCACCCCCGCCGACACGACCGCGTACGTCACGTCTCCAGCGGCCAGAACGGCCAGTCCCGCCCCGAACAGCAGCCAGGGTGCGGGACGCGCGGGTCGGTGCCGTCGGAGGCCGTACCCGACGGCGGCCGTGCTGGCGGCACCGATCATCCCCCAGAGGACCGGCGCCGCAGAGGGGAACACGAGGACTCCGAATCCGAGGGCGGCGGTCAGCGCGACAAAGCCGATCGTGCGGCGCTCCGCCAACCGGATTCCTCCCACCCGCGCAGCCGGGCAGCCGTCGACGTTCGGTGCCCGGGTGCACCGGCCTCGACAGCGGGCCTCCGCGTACGCATCCGTTTCCCGCAGCGACGACTATGCCGCACCGGAGGGGTCGGCGGGAGGAACGCGCCGGAACGGATTCCCGGCACCCTTTGTCGCCTGTGGAGAGTGTCCGGGCGCTACCTGCGGCGTTGCCTCGGACACAGAGGTGTCGATGATCCGTCACATATCCTTTAGTAATTGATCCAACACGGATTGTAGTATTCACGCACAGTTGTTTCTCGCTCCTGACGCACCAGCCGTCATCGGCCCGGATCAGCCGGACGGCAGAGGCACAGAGGCGCCACTCCCCGAGGGCAATGCCGTGAACACGAAAAACTCCCGGTCAAGCAGTCGCCGGGGAACCGACGCCACTCCTCCGCCGCTCACACCGATCAGAGTCAGCTCCGGCCGGCACCCGTTCGAGCTGACGTTCCTCCTCGGCGGGCTCGTCTGCGGGATCATGATGATCCTGCTCGACGCCCTTCCCCGTTCACTCGTCCTCGCCATGCCGGCCACCGTCGAGTGGAGCTGGGAGACCGGCCTGATCGTCGCCGGCCTTGTCGGCCTGGCCGGCGTCGGCTGGCCGGGGCAGCTCTCCACCGGCCTGGGGCTCGAACTCGGCGCGGTGCTCCTGCTCGGCGCCAACACCGCGATGTACGCCATCGCCCTGTTCAGCATGAGCGGCATGGCCGCTCTCACCGCCGGCACGTTCATCGGCGCCGTCTCGATCGGGTCGAGCTGGAGGTGCGCACAGATCATCGGCGACCTCCGCCGGTTGGCTCGCGCCAGCCTGGCGAACGCGCCGACCCGAGCAGGCACGCCATGACCGGCCCGACCACGCCGCCCAGCGGGCCGGCGTGGGTCCAGATTCTATTGACCACGGTCGGCTTGGTGGGCGCCACCGGGGGCGTGGCCGCGGTCGCCACCATCGCCCTGCGGCGGCGCCGATTCCGGACGGACGCCGCGGAGATGCTGACCGACACCGCGCTCACCATCGTGGGACCACTGCGGGGCCGGGTGACGGAGCTGGAGTTGGAGACCGCGGAGTTCCGCGGCCGGGCGTTGGCGGCGGAGCGCGAGATCAGCGAGCTGCGGCTGCATCACCGCAACCTGAGCGCCCTGCTGCGGCGATGGCGAGCCGCGATCATGGCGCCGGACGCCACCATCGGCACCATCCGCGACCACGTCCGGGCCGTACGGTCGGTGCGTCCGGACGAGTACCGGCCACGGTCGACCCCTGACGCCTGATCCACCGGCCGGGCGGAGACGGCGGGCCAATCCACCAGCCACCGGACCGACGCGGTCGCGCACCACTCCGTGCGCCCCCGGCCACCGAAACCCGGCGACCTCCACTGTGGTCGATCTTTGCCCACGCGGGCCCCGAGCGACGCCCGCGAGTGCCCCACCGACGCCATCAGGTCCACAAAGGACGATCAAGAGTTCGACATCGGCGCAGCTCAGCGATGCGCAGTCAACATTGAGCGACAAAAATCACAGGCTGTTATCGATCAAGTTCACCAGGTAATGTGCCCGATGAGCGGCATGAGACCGCTTACGCGGCATTAGTTCTCATTGTTGTCATCAATTCGTCCGAGCCTTGTCACGACCCGGAGGATAATATGGTGGATACCGGGCAGCCTCAGAGCACCGCTTCGATGACCGTCCCGGGTCCGACCAACCGGGAACGGGCAGCCTCCTACCGACGTACGCTGCTCCGCCACGACCTCCCCGCCTCGTTCGTGGTCTTCCTCGTCGCAGTCCCCCTCTCCCTCGGCATCGCGGCGGCCTCCGGGGCGCCACTGCTCGCCGGCGTCATCGCCGCGGTGGTCGGCGGCATCGTGGTCGGCGCACTCGGCGGGGCACCGCTCCAGGTCAGCGGCCCCGCCGCCGGCCTGTCGGTGATCGTGGCCGACCTGGTGCTGCGGCACGGCTGGACGGCCACCGCCACCATGGTCAGCCTGGCCGGTCTGCTCCAGATCGTCCTCGGGCTCAGCCGGTTGGGCCGGGCCGCACTGATGCTGTCCCCGGCGGTGGTCCACGGCATGCTCGCCGGGATCGGCATCGTCATCGCACTCAGCCAGCTCCACGTCGTCCTTGGCGGCGCGCCACAGAGTTCAGCCTGGGAGAACCTCAGCGAACTGCCGGCCCAACTCGTCGGCTACCACGACGCCGCAGTCCTGGTCGGTGTCGTCACGGTCGCGGTACTGCTCACCTGGCCCCGACTGATCCGGCTGTCCTACCTGCCAGCACCGCTGATCGCCATCACCGTCGCCACCGCGCTCGCCACCGGCCTGGATCTCGACCTGTCCCGGGTCGCCCTGCCGGACGATCCGCTCAGCCACCTGAGCCTGCCGCGCTGGCCGGACGCGCCACTGACCGCGGTGCTCTCCGGCGTACTCCTACTCGCGGTGGTCGCCAGCGTGGAGTCCCTGCTCTCGGCGGTGGCGGTGGACAAACTGCACGACGGTCCACGGGCCCGGCTCGACCGTGAGCTGATCGCCCAGGGCGCGGCGAACACCGCCTCCGGCGCACTCGGTGGGCTACCCGTGACCGGCGTGATCGTGCGCAGCTCGGCGAATGTCGAAGCGGGTGCCCGTACCCGCGCGTCGGCGATCCTGCACGGCATCTGGATCGCCGTCTTCGCCCTCCTGCTCACCGGAATACTCGAACTCATCCCGATGTCCGCGCTCGCGGGGGTGCTCGTGATCGTCGGACTCCGACTGATCAGCGTGGCCCACGTACGCGACCTGAGGCGGCACCGGGAGCTGCCCGCGTACGCGGTCACCGTGGCCGGGGTCGTCTTCGTCGACCTGGTCACCGGTGTACTGCTCGGCGTGGCGGTGACCCTGGTCGCGGCGCTCTACCGGCTCACCCACTGGCGCATCGACGTCGACCGGCGCGGCCCCGACGACTACCTGGTCCAGATCACCGGCACCCTGCTCTTCCTCGGCGCCGGCCGGCTCAACAACGAACTACGACGGCTGCCGCCCGGCGCCCGGGTCCACCTCGAACTACGGCTGGACTTCCTCGACCACGCCGCCTTCGGCGTGATCGAACAATGGCGGGGCGGCTACGAACGCGGCGGCGGCCAGGTACGGGTGGAGGAGGTGCTGGACGGCTGGTTCGACCGTGCCGTCCGGGACCGGCTCGGCAACCGCAAGACGCTGCCCGACCGGCTTCCCCGCTGGCTCGCGCCGTGGTCGCACTGGCAGGCCAGCACGACACCGGAGACGTCAACCACCGGCACGACACCCACCGGGGGCCCGACGGCGGCACCCGACGGATCCAGCGCGGCGCGCACCGGTGCGGTCGTACCCGTACAGACACCGGGCAGGGTCGACCCGGCCGGGCCGCCCGGCACCGGCACCACCGGCACCACCGGCACCACCGGCGGAAACGAGATCGGCGAGAACATGTTGGAGGGTGTGCGGGAGTTCCAGCGCCGGTTCGCCCCGCTCGTCCGCCCCTACCTGACCGAACTGGCCCGCGACGGCCAGCGACCAGGAGAACTCTTCATCACCTGTGCCGACTCCCGGATGGTGCCGAACCTGGTGACCGCGAGTGGCCCGGGTGACCTGTTCTGCCTGCGCAACATCGGCAACATCGTGCCCCGGCACGGCAGCCACGGTGACCACAGCGTCGGCGCCGCGATCGAGTACGCGATGGACGTACTCGACATCTCCACGATCACGGTCTGCGGGCACTCCGACTGCGGAGCGATGCGCGCGGTGCTGCACGGCGGCGTCGCCCCGCAGTCCCACCTCGGCTCGTGGCTGCGGCACGCCCGGCTCGGCGTCCGACACGACGACCGGCACCCGAACGACACCTCGCCGGCCGACCATCCGATCCGGGAGCACCAGACGCGGGAACGTCAGACACTGGAACGACAGGCACTGGCGAACGTGGCCCAACAGCTCGACAACCTGCGGACCTATCCGAGCGTGCGGCGACGGCTCGACGCCGACCGACTCACCCTGGTCGGGCTCTACTTCGACCTGCACGACGCGCGGATGTACCTGGTGGACGCCGGCAACGGTGCCCGGCGTCCACTGCCTACCTGAACCATCACGGCGCCCGGGCCGGCGTACCCGGCGAGGTCGCCCGTCGAGGGGGTTGGCAAGCGACACTTACCGGGTACGCCGTACGGGCGAATCGCCCGCGGGGCACCTGTGATCAACAAAAGCACGGTGGGACCGGCGCCGTCCGGCCCCTTGACGCGATCGCTACGCCGTCAACGGCCACGCTGACGCCGTCACCACACCCGTGTCAAGAACGCGTCGGGATCGCCCCGCCGGCCGTGGCGAACGCGTGAAGATCGCCGTCACGAACTCCCTGGGGCGCCACGATCGGCACATGTACAGCCCGACCCTGCCCCGTCGTACGCCCCGGCGTACCAGCACCGGACGTGACGCCGGAATCCCGGCCCGGCCGCGCCCGGAGGATCTGCTCACGGGCGCGTCGGACGGAATCGAGGCACTGGTCTGCGTACGGCTGGCCGCCAGTACCGACGGCGACCGGTTCGCGCGGCACCTGCGCGACGACGAGCGGGTGGTGGCCGCGTGGTGGGTCGCCGCCGACATCGACCTGATGGTACGTCTCTCCTGCGCCAGCCTGCCCGAGCTGAACGCCGCCGTCGCCGCCCTACGGCTGCGGGGCGGCGCCGCGGAAACCATCACCCATCTGCTGCTCCGCCCGCTCGAAATCCTCGAGCGGGACACGACCGAACCCGAATGTGACCCGCTATGACTCTCGCGGAACTCATCCCCTCGCTGCGTACCTCCCTCCCCGCCCACCTCTCCGGTCAGGTGTGGCCCTCGATGGCCCACCGGGACGACCACGGCGAGATCTCGGTCGGCGAGGTGCACCTGGGCGAACTCGCCGAGGAGTTCGGCACCCCGACCTACGTGCTGGACGAGGCGGACGTACGCCAGCGCTGCCGGGAGTACGCCACCGCGTTCGGACCCGGCAACGTGGTCTACGCGGCGAAGGCGTTGACCTGCCGGGGTGTACTGCGCTGGATCGCCGAGGAGGGGCTCTCCCTCGGCGTGCACTCGGCCGGGCAGCTCGCCACCGCCGCCGCCGTCGGCTTCCCCGCCGACCGGATCGTGCTCCAGGGCGACGCGAAGAGCCCGACCGACCTGGCTGCCGCGCTGAAGTACGGCGTCGGCACCATCGTGATCGAGTCGAGCTCGGAGATCCCGCGGCTGGCCGCGTTGCTGACCCGCCGGCAGCGGGTGCTGCTGCGGGTGCTGCCCGACTGGGACACGGGCCGGGTCGACACCATGTCGATGCTGCCGGCGGCGCCGGTCACGGACCGGTTCGGCGTACCGGCGGCCGGCACCAGCCTGGACGAGATGGTCCGGCGGATCATCGACCAGCCCATGCTCGAACTCGTCGGCCTCGACTTCTTCCTCGGCTCGCAGACCTCCCGCTTCGGCGGCTACGAACGCGCGATCAGTCACCTGGTGGCGACCATGGCAGCCCTGGCGCAGCGGCACGGGACCCAGCTCAGCGAGATCAACATCGGGGGCGGGCACGCCGTTCCGGGTACGGACGCCGACGGCCAGTTCGCCCTCGATGCGTTCGCCTCCCGGGCCCGCAAGGTCCTCCGGGTCGCCTGCGACGAGCACAACCTGCCGGTACCCCGACTCGGTGTCGCACCGGGCCGGGCGATCGTGGCCCGTGCCGGGGTGGCGCTCTACCGGGTGCTCGCCGTACGCCGCGACCCCGACGGTCACCAACTCGTCGCGGTCGACGGTGGGCTCAGCGACAACCCCCGCCCAGCCCTGTACGGCGCCCGGTACACCGCCGTCCTGCTCGGCCGGCTCAGCCGCGCCCAGGAGCAACGAACCACGGTCGTCGGTCGGCACGACGAGTCCGGTGACGTGCTGGTCCAGGACGCGCCCCTGCCGGGCGACCTGCGCGCCGGTGACCTGCTGGCGATTCCGTGCTCCGGGGCGTACCAGATCAGCCTGGCCTCGAACTACAACCTGGTGCCCCGGCCGCCGCTGGTGGCGGTCCACGCCGGCCGGGCCCAGGTGCTGGTCCGTGGCGAGACGGTCGAGGACGTACTCGCCCGCGACCTCGACCCGGCCGCGCCGGCCGCCGGCACGACGGCGCACGCGACCGGCTGCTGATCTCCGTCGGGCACCGGCATGGGCAGGACGGTGGCAGGGGTGCGACCGTGGACGTCCACCATGCCGGTGCCAGGCGGTCAGCCGTCGCCCGCCCGTGCGCCGATCAACGACCAGCGAACCGCTCGGCGAAGGCCCGCAGGTCCCGGCGTTCGATCGCGGCGGCCATCAGGTCGGGGAAGGCGTCCGGCGTGCACGCGAAGGCGGGTACGCCGAGCGCGGCGAGCGCCGCCGCGTTCTCGTGGTCGTACGCCGGCGCACCCTCGTCGGAGAGCGCCAACAGCACCACCACCTGCACCCCGGCCTCGACCATGGCGGCGACCCGACGCAGCATCTCGGCCCGGACACCGCCCTCGTACAGGTCGCTGATCAGCACGAAGATGCTGTCCCGGGGGCGGGTGATCAGGCCCTGGCTGTAGCCGATCGCCCGGTTGATGTCGGTGCCGCCGCCGAGTTGGGTGCCGAACAGCACCTCCACCGGGTCGCTGAGCTGGTCGGTCAGATCCACCACAGCGGTGTCGAAGACGACCAGCGAGGTACGCAGCGAACGCATCGAGGCGAGCACCGCCGAGAAGATGCCCGAATAGACCACGGACGCGGCCATCGAACCCGACTGGTCGACGCAGAGCACCACGTCCCGTTGCACCGCCGTGTTGCGCCGGCCGTAGCCGATCAGGCGCTCCGGCACGATCGTGCGGTACTCCGGCTGGTAGTGCTTCAGGTTGACCCGGATGGTGCGGTCCCAGTCGATGTCGGCGTGCCTCGGCCGGTCGACCCGAGTGGCCCGGTTCAGTGCCCCGGTCACCGCGGCTCGGGTTCGCTGCGCCACCCGCCGTTCCAACTCCTCCACCACTCGCCGGACCACCTGGCGGGCCAGGTCCTTGGTCTTGTCCGGCATCACCCGGTTGAGGGAGAGCAGGGTGCCGACCAGGTGCACGTCGGGCTCAACGGCGGTCAGCATCTCCGGTTCGAGGAGCAGACTGGTGAGGTTGAGCCGCTCGATCGCGTCGGCCTGCATCACCTGGACCACCGTGCTGGGGAAGTACTCCCGGATGTCACCGAGCCAGCGGGCGACCCGGGGCGCGGATGCGGAGAGCCCGGCCGAGCGCTGCCGTGGCGGGCCGCCGTCGCCGCCATCGCCGCCGCTGTCGTAGAGCGCGGCGAGCGCGGCGTCCATTCCCGCGTCGGCGCCGGTGGGCTGTCCGCAGGAACCGTCGGCCGCCCCGCCGAGCACCAGGCGCCAGCGGCGCAACCTCTCCTCGTCAGCCGTGTGCACGCGGACCCCCTAGCAGTGGTTGGTGGCCGAGCAGGGTGGCCAGGGCGGGCAGGACCCCGGCGGCCCGGTCGTGGTCGAGCGGCAACCGCTGACCCGGCTGGTCGGCGTCGGGCCGGTCGCCCCGGACCCGCTCGCCGATGGCCCGCCGTTCGGGTGGGGCGAAGGCGCCGAACGTACGCCGCAGCAACGGCAGCACGTCGGTGAAGACCTCCGGGGCGATCCCGGTCAGCCACCCGTCGACCAGGCCCAGCAGTGCGGTGTCGTGGACGAAGAGCAGTCCTCCGCCGGCGAGGAAGCCCTCGATCCAGTGGGCCGCCTGGGCGGGCGGCGTCCCGGGGGTGAGGACCAGACCCATCCGACGCCGGGTCTCGTCCGCGTCGAGTCGTCCGGCGTCGTGCAGGATCCGGGTCAGCCGGCCGGCGACCAGCCCGTGCGTCGACTGGTCCGCTCCCGGATGTGCCTCGGTGTCGCGGGCGGCGAGCCCGGCCAGGGTGTCGAGCCACCGCTCGCGCGGCTCCGGCTCGTCCCACAGGCCGAGCGCGGCGTGCACCGCGTCGATGTGGTCGCGCATCGTCCGGGCCGCGTCGTCGGAGAGCGACCGGAGCGCCGGGGGCAGTCCGACGCAGATCCGGACCAGCAGACCCGTGGTGACCGTACGGAGCGGACCCAGCTCGGTACCCCGGACGTCGCCGTAGCGCAGGGTGCGGGCCAACGGCGGCACGGCCGCCATCAGCCGGGTCACGTCGGCGTCGAGCGCGGCCCGGTGGTGCAGCGCCCGCAGCACCGCCGGGTACGCGTCGGTGAGGTCGGCGAGCAGGCACTGCTCGACCAGCGGCGTCACCTCGGCGAGCCCTTCGGCGTCCTGTGCCGCCGTGGTGATCTTGGTGGTCGCGGCGTGCTGCACGGTCGTACCGTGCGCACCTGCCTCGACCACCGCGACGGCGAACTCCGGTAGCCAGCGCAATCGCCAGGTTTCCCGGAAGGTGCCCTTGCCCTGCCGGCCCCGGGTCGGCTCGCCCCACCCGATGCCGAGCAGTCGGAGCCGGTGCAGCAACCGACTCCGCCCGAGGTCGATCTCCTTGCGCAGGTCCAGGTCGAGTTCCCGGTCGAGCGCCTCCGGCTTGAGCCGCAGCGTCCGCTGTTGCGCGGCCAGGTCACGGGCGAGCGGCACCGCGGGCATGTCGTCGGGAACCGCGCCGAGCCGCTCACCGACGACCAGTTGCCGGTCGACCAGGTCCAGCCGCAGGTCGTCGCCTTCGCAGATCACCGAGCGGGTCGCCTCGGTCAGCTCGGCGAGCCCCGCCAGGGGCCGGCCCCGGATCGTCGCCAGTGCCTCGGCCAGCCGGACCGCCTCGATGACGTGCGCCGACGAGGTCGGCACACCCTCCGCCCGCAACACCCCGGCGGCGGCGACCAGCCAGCGTGGCACCACCTCGTCCTGCGTGGTGAACAGGTGGTGGTACCAACCGGGCGAGCGGACTCCGGCACCATAGCCCTGCCAGGAGGCGAGCCGGCCGTACGTCCAGGGCACCCAGGTGAAGGTGACCTTGCTCTTGCGCCGCCCTTTGAGCAGCGCGTTGTCGTGGCTCGCCGGCACCGTGGCGGTCAACGCCGGCACGTGCCACGCTCCACAGACGACGGCGAGGTTGCGATGGCTCTTCCGTGCCTCGCGCAGCACCCCCCGCATGTACGCCTCGCGGAGCAGGTCGTCCGGATCCTCCGGGGATTCGGCCCGGATCGCGGCCATCGCCTCCCCGATCGCCTCGAAGGCCGGCGCCCCACGATGCTCGACGACGTCCTCCCACCAGCGCTCCGGGTCGTCGTAGCCGGCGGCAGCGGCGAGTTCGGCGATCGGGTCGACCGGCCGGACCGGCGGCACCGGTTCACCCGGTCGGGTCTCGGCGTCGTCGCCGAACGGGCCGTCGATCCCGGTGCCGCCGTCGACGCCGGTCTCGGGCTCGGGCAACTCCGCCCCGTCGCCGGCGCGGGACTCACCCAGCCGGTACGCGTACGGCAGGTCGAAAAAGCGGACGGGTACGTCGTGGTCGACCGCCCAGCGGATCGCCTGCCATTCCGGGGAGAAGACCGCGAACGGCCAGTACGCCGCCCGGCGCGGGTCGTCCGTGGCGTAGCCGAGCAGCGCTACGGGCGGCTCCAGGCCCTGGTCGGCGACCCATCGGACCAGGTCGTCGGCTTCCGGTGGGCCCTCGATCAGCAGCAGGTCGGGGCGTTGCTCGGTCAGCGCCGCCAGCACCGCGCGGGCCGATCCGGGACCGTGGTGGCGTACCCCGTAGAAGCGCTCAGGCATCGCGGGCGGCGCGGTAGAAGGCGGTCCAACCATCCCGCTCACGGACCACGGTCTCCAGGTATTCACGCCAGACGACGGGGTCGCTGCTCGGATCCTTGATCACCGCGCCGACGATGCCGGCGGCGACGTCACCCGGGCGGAGCACCCCGTCGCCGAAATGGGCGGCGAGCGCCCAACCATTGGTCACCACCGAGATCGCCTCGGCGGTGGAGAGGGTGCCGGTCGGCGATTTCACCTTGGTCCGGCCGTCCTCGGTCAGGCCGCTGCGCAGCTCACGGAAGACCGTGACCACGCGGCGGATCTCCTCCAGGGCCGGCGGCACCTCGGGCAGTTCCAGCGAGCGCCCGAGTTGTGCCACCCGGCGGGCCACGATGTCGACCTCCTCGTCGGCGGAGGCCGGCACCGGCAACACGACCGTGTTGAACCGGCGGCGTAGCGCGCTGGAGAGTTCGTTCACACCCCGGTCCCGGTCGTTGGCGGTGGCGATGATGTTGAAGCCCTTGGTCGCCTGCACCTCGCCGGCGAGTTCCGGCACGGGCAGGGTCTTCTCGGAGAGGATCGTGATCAACGTGTCCTGTACGTCGGACGGGACCCGGGTCAGCTCCTCCACCCGGGCGATCGTGCCGGTCTCCATCGCGCGCATCACCGGGCTCGGCACCAGCGCTGCCGTCGAAGGTCCCTCGGCGAGCAGGCGGGCATAGTTCCAGCCGTACCGGATGGCCTCCTCCGGGGTGCCGGCGGTGCCCTGCACCAGCAGGGTGGAGTCGCCCGAGATGGCCGCGGCGAGGTGCTCCGAGACCCAGGTCTTGGCGGTGCCGGGAACCCCGAGCAGGAGTAGCGCCCGGTCGGTCGCCAGGGTGGCGACCGCGACCTCCATCAGCCGACGCGGGCCGACGTACTTCGGGGTGATCTTGGCATCGTCGCCGAGAAGGTAGGTCACCACCGCCTGCGGCGAAAGCCGCCAACCGGGCGGACGGGGCCGGTCGTCCGCGCTGGCGAGCGCGGCCAGTTCCTCGGCGAACAGTTGCTCGGCGTGGGGGCGCAGGGCGGTCATCGGAGCTCCTCGTACATCTCGTGTCGGAAGGTCAGGGTGGCGGCGAGTCGGCGGACCATGCCGCCGCGCCGGGTCTCGGGGTGCTCCCGCTCGATCGTGTCGGCCAGCTCGGCGAGCTCGGCGGCGTAGGAGGGCGGCAGGGCGGTGGCGGCGATCCGGCAGAGTTCGCCGGCCTGCCATTCGGTCCGATGGTCGCCTCGGATCAGGGCACCGATCGACTCCACCACCGCGTCGGCGAGCGGTTCGGGCCACGGCCCCGGGTGCAGCTCGACGACCCGTAGCGCCTCGCCCGGAGAGCGGCGCAACGCGGCCGTCGCGTACCGGGCCAGGTCGGACGGGGAGAGCGTCTCGTACAACTGGGCAACCAACCGCTCGTCGTGCCGGTTGAGGTCCCGGGACATCTCGTCGGCGAGCGGAACCAACCACTGCGAGTCGCGCTGCGCCACCGCCGCCCGGGCCAGTCCCCGGTGCAGCACCGGGCCCCAGTCGTCGGCCACGGGCAGGGTCAGAATCTCCTCGGCCGTCCGGTGGAACGCGCCGCACCAGGTCTCCAGCGGCGTACGCGCGAGCACCTCGCCCAGCAGCCAGGCACCGATGCCGACGCCCTGCGGGCCCTTCGGCGGTATTCCGTCCCGGCGCATTCCGGCGTCGCATTCGGTCGGTGGGGTGACAACCAGCTCTCCCCCGTCGAGCCGGACGTAGCCGAGTGCCCGCCGCGCCATTCGGTCGCCCAGCGCCGAGCCGGGCAACCCACAGAGCAGCCCGGCGGCAGCGTCGCGCACCTCCTTGCGGCGGTCGTCGAGCGCCCGTTCGAGCAGGGGCTCGTCCCGGTCGGCCAGACCGTTGGCGAGAGCGCCGACGAACCGGGCCCGGTCCTCCGGCGCCTCGTCGTCGAACACCCCGACGAGCAGGTCGAGACCGGATGCCGGGTCGGCACGGCGCAGCGCCACCAGGTAGGCCAGCCGCTCGCCCGGGGTACCGGTGGCCCAGTCACCCGGGTCCGGATCGGGGGTCGCCTCGGTCAGCAGATAGCTCCACTCGCCGTTCTGGGCGGCGAGCCACCCGCCGCGGCGACCCGCGACGGTGGCGAGCGAGGCGCGCAGCGCGCTGC
Source organism: Micromonospora sp. NPDC050417 (assembly GCF_044458865.1). Lineage (NCBI taxonomy): Bacteria > Bacillati > Actinomycetota > Actinomycetes > Micromonosporales > Micromonosporaceae > Micromonospora > Micromonospora sp. NPDC050417. Next base: position 134,598 of record NZ_JBITIH010000017.1, on the reverse strand, counting down.
TGCGCCGGCCGCTCTCCAGCAATGCGGGCAGGCACTGCGCCGGGGCCAGGTAGCCGCGCTCGGCGGCGAGCCGCAGCCATCCACCGAGTAGCCGCTGCCCCAGTTCGGCGCCACCGGGTCCGCCACCGTCGGCCAGGAGCGAGGCGAGCCGGCGGGCTGCCGGAGCCGACACCGGTGGGCGGGTCTCCGCCGGTGCGGCCTCCACCGGCGAGCGGCCGGGATCAGGGGTGACGCCGGCCCGCTGGTAGGTCAACGCCACCGCGGCGGTGTCCAGCAGGGTGGCCGCCGGATCAGCACCGGAGACCACGGGCAGAGCCCTCCCGCCGATGTCGACGGTCGCGGCGCTGAACGGCCGACGGCCGGTGCCGACCAGGGCCGCCGAGACGAGTTCCGGCGGGAGCTGCGCGGAGCGCAGGTCGGCGCTGGTACGGGCGGGGGCCGGCAGAAACTCACCCTCCGGCCACGCCGCCAGCGGACGGAATCCGGCCGGGCCGTACTCGCCGACCACCGGAACCGGGCGGCCACCGGCGGCGGCGAGCAACCACCACGGCGGGTTGTCCGCCGGACGCAGGGCGATCGCGTCGCCGGCCCTGTCGACCAGGTGACCGTCCTCGGTGGGCACCACGTCGGCGAGAAGCATCACCACCTGGTCGCACCATGGCTCGGCGGCGAGTGCCGCGCTCCAGCCGGCGAGCGCGTCGCGGACGCAGACCGCACCGACCGGTGGTCCGCCGGGTGTGGTGCCGTGCCGTCGGGCGAGCAGAGCCCGCTGCGGGAACGCTCCGGGGTACCAGCAGAGTTCGGCGTCGATCACCGTGCCCGGCACCACGTCCGCCGGCAGCGCCTGACCGGGTGCGGCGAAGGCGAGCAGCAGCGCGGACCGTCCGGACTCGGTGCCGTGCAGCCAGGTCCGACGGGCGACCAGCCGCTCGTCGGGAAGGTCGACATGGCCGAGCACCTGCCAGCGGTCACGCAGGGCCGGGCCGGCGAGCACCTCGTCGGTGGTGACCGGGATGCCGACCCGACTCCGTACGGTGGCGGCCAGTTCTGCCGGCAACTCCTCGATCCGGGAGTGCCCGGCGACCAGCAGCCGCAGCAGTGACAGTTCGCCGAGCAGCCGGTCGGCCCAGTCCGACCCGACACCGACGACCTCGCCGACGCGGCGAACCGTGCCGGCGACCGTCGGCGCCTGGGCGTCGACCAGGCGGGCGGCCATCGTCGCGTAGGGCCCGGATCCGGCACGGTGGGCGCCGGCGAGGCCCTGGGTCACCTGGTCGGTCAGCCACCGGTCCAGTTCGGTCAGTCCGGCGGTGACCCGGTCCGCCCGTTGCCCGGCCCGCTTCTCGGCGGCGGCCTGGTCGACGGGACCGGCCTGGGCGCGTTTGGCGGCGGCGTTCGCGGCGCGGGTTGAGCGTTTCTCCTGCCACTCCCGCACCCAGTCGGGCGCGGCCTGCTCGCTCACCCCGCCGTCGGACCAGAGCAGGAGCAGACCGAGCGCGTGCTTGCAGGGGAACTTACGGCTCGGACAGGAGCAGCGGTACGCGGGTTCGGTCAGGTCGACACAGGCCTGGTACGGGTTGCTGCCGCTGCCCCGGCACAGCCCCCAGAGCACGTCGTCGTCGAGCCCGGCGGCGGTCCACTTCGCCGCGCCGCTGACACTGCGCGCACCCTTGGCGGAACTGGGGTCGGGAGCCAGCGCGAGCACCTGTGCGTTGGACCACGGTTCGATTGGCACAGCGGCACTCTAGATACCCGCCCCGACAGTTTCGTGCGCTGCTGCCCCGGCGGCTCGCCCCGCTGTCAGCCGCACCGACCCCTGATCAATAGCGGTCACCGTCCACCGCCGACGTCAACGTCGCCACATCTGCCGAGGTCCACTCGCCGGCTGCTCACCGGCTACGGACGTACGTCGGGTTGGTGTTCCAGGTCACAGCCACGCACGTCACATCGCACGTCGCCAGCTCGTCCGTCCAGCACACGTCTCAAGAGGAGGACCATGTTCGCCGCGTACGTCACGATCACCATCGTTGCCTCGTTCCTCAACGGCAGCGCCGCCGTCACCTATCTCATCGGCCACGACTACCGCAAGGCTCAGGCGGACACGAAGCGCGTGCCACGGTCGTGGGTGCCGGTGCTTGGCATGCTGCTGGCGGCGGGCTCGCTGGGGCTGCTGGCCGGGTTCGCTGTGCCACTGCTGGGAACACTCGCCGCCGCTGGACTCGTGCTGTACTTCGTCGGCGCGCTCGTTGCCCACCTGCGAGTGGGTTCCCGTCAGCTCGTGGGATGGGCGGTGTTCTTCTCCACGGTGGTGGCCGCTCTGGTCGTGAACCTGGCCCACCACTGGTGAGGTGGCGGGGCTCGGCACGCCCCGCGACCATCCCACGACCCCGCTCGATCCGAGCGTCAGGCGAGCCGCACGATGTCCGCCGTGTAAGACGGGCAGACCATGGCGGGTCGAGCCGGACCCCGAACGGAGGTCAACGCCCGACCCGTCACGGTCGGGACCGGGCGCCGCTCAGGAGAGGCGGGACGTGGCCCCCTCCGTCACCGGCCCGGCCGTCTCCAGCGCCATGCCGAGGTTCGCCGACCCCGGGCCGGCCTCGTCCGACACCGGGTTGGCGAACGCCTCGGCGGGGATGCCAGGCCAACGGGCGAATGCGGTGTCCAGGAAGTACTGCTGCCCCGGGTCCCAGGTGTGTCCCGACTCCCGCCGGTGGTAGACGTAGCCGAGCGGGTGGGTCCGGTAGATCACCGCGCCGTCGCGGCGGAGTCGCTCGATGACGCCGTAGTCGACCGATCGAGGCACCGGGCGCCATCCCCCAACCGCCTCAAGGTCGCCCTTGGCCAGCAACATCGTGCCGCCGGCGACCATCTCGCCGTTGGACTCGGGCACCCCGGACGGGCGACGGACGGTGACCCCGAGTGTCTCCAGGTAGACGAACTCGGTGCCCTTGCCGACCAGCGTCGCGCCGGAGTAGTGGCGGGCGAGCACCAGGTCCCAGACGTGCTCGGTGCCGTAGCTGTCGTCATCGTCGAACTTGGTCACCAGACTTCCCCGGGCCCGCCGGGTCGCCTCACCGAGCGCCGCGCCGAAACCGGTCGTGCCGGGCACGCGCACGATCTCGTACGGGCGGCCGGACTCGGTGAGCATCGTCGCCACCTCGGCGGGGAGGTCGATGCCGTGCAGGCAGAGGATGATCTCCAGCTCCGGGTAGGTCTGATCGATCATCGCGCGTACCGCTCCGGCGAGCATCTCCGGTCGCCGGGTGGCCAGGATCGCGCTCACCGACGGCGGGCGGTTCAGCTCCGGCAACGCGTCCGCCGCCACCCGGGGCAGGGCGAACCCGGCCGCGTGGCCACGCATCGCGGCCCGCCGCTGCCGTACGCTGCGCGCCTCCAGCGCGAGCGGGTCGTCGACCGGTGGGGCGGTGGCGAGCACGGCGCGCAGTTCGGGTGCGACCAGTTCGGCCACCCGGGGAGGCAACGCCGGCACGCGCAGCACCGCTCCGGTCATCGCCAACTGGACCAGGAGTGCGGCGGTGTCGAAGGGTCGCTCGTCGGTCAACGGCGGGCACTCGACCAGGCTCACCTGGCGGAGGGTGGCCAGGGTCGTGGCGTCCAGACCGGAGCCGCCCAGGAGGCGGCGGTCGGATTCGGCCCGGGGTCGGCGGGCGGGGCGACCGGTCGGTTCCAGGTCGAGCCGGACCGTGCCCGCCTCGGGCCGGTAGGAGCCGCCCCTGCGCCCCCGCGGGTTGATCCACCGGGCGTCGACCAGCACCACGGACTCGCCGCCGGGAGTCTGTACGCCGTGCCGGCTGGTCGGCACCGCGACCGCGTACGGGCGTTCGTCGGCCGGGCCGTCCGCCGCTGTCACGCCCGGGTGGCGCAACACGACGTCGTGTGCCCGGATGTCGGTGCTCAGCGGCAGCGCGTCGGTCACGACGGCCGCACCGAGCTGGGTCGGCAGGTACGCCGGCGTCCCACCCTGGCTGGTCAGGTTCGCGCTGACCGGGGCGGGCAGCGGCAGGGTGGGGGCGAGGGCGTGCATCGCCCCTCGCAGGACCTCTCGCAGTGGGAGTGGTTCACCGAGCCGGAGCCGGACGGTCGCCGTACCGCGCCCGAGACGGGGCAGGGCCACCCGCTGCCGGATCAGGTAGTCGACCGGTCCGATCCGCCCCGACCAGGCCTTGCGCGGCCGACGCCAGTAGACGACGACGATCCGGGCGCGGCTGGTCGGTGCGAGCGCGCGGGGCTGCGGCAGCAGCTCGTGCAACCGGTCCATGGTGCCGGCGACGACCAGCACGCCACGCGATCCCGGGAACCTCAGCACCCGCAGGCCGACCAGGCGGCCCACCCGTTCGCTGAGTGCCGGCCGCGGGCCGTTGACCAGTCGCCACGTACCGCCCGGGTGTGCGCCGGACGATTCAGTTGTGGCTTTCGGCATGCCTCATCCTGTTTTGATCGGTGACCGTTGCACCACTGTACGCGGCGCGGACACGCCCACTCGCGGCCGGCGTCCGGCCAATCGCTGCCGAATCTGCCACGCGCTCATGAGCATTTCAAAGAGTTGGTACGCACCGAGTGCGACCAGCCGCTGCTTCATTCCGTCGTTGCCCGCCGCCACCGGGGCACCCCCGGACGGCAGGTGCCGGCGGTACTGCGCGGTGATCCGGGCGAAGAAGGTGCGGCGCATCGGTCCCGGCACCCGGCTCGCGTGCCCGAGGACCTGGAGGCAGTGCCAGATCATCCGCTGGAAGATCACCGGGCGGAGGGTGGCGAACTCGCCGGGGCGGGAGTTCATGAACTCGAAGACCCGGTCCCACTGGTCGAAGACCTCGAAGTGACGCTCGCTGACGGTTCGGGTGATCGCGCCCTGCTGCCGTTGGCGGTAGCCGTAGCAGTCCCGGTCGAGCAGACTGATCCGTCCGGAGGCCAGCATCAGCGGCAGGACGAACGCCACGTCCTCGTACCAGCCGGGGCCGAAGGTGAGACCGGTCTCGACCAGGAAGTCCCGCCGGATCACCTTGTTGCAGGCGATCCAGAGGTGGTTGAGCAGGCCCGGCTGTTCCGCGAAGGTGAAGCTCTCCGGCACCTCGCGCCCCTGCTGCACCGCACTCACCGGGTGGTCCTCGATCCGGCCGTCCCAGTAGACCCGGGCGTAACCCGTCACCAGCAAGTCCGGCGTGGTCTGCGCGATCCGGGCGGCGACCGCCTCAAGCGTGCCCGGCGGCAGCCAGTCGTCGCTGTCGACGCACCAGACGTAGCGGCCGGTGGCGTGCCGCAGGCCGGTGTTGCGTGCCGCGCCGAGGCCGACGTTGCGGGGCAGGGTCACCACCTTGATCCGGCTGTCCCGCTCGGCGTACGCGGAGAGGATCCTGCCGGAGTCGTCGGGGGACGCGTCGTCGACCGCGATCACCTCGAAGTCGGTGAACGACTGATCGAGGAGCGAGTCGAGACATTCCGCGAGGTACTCCTCGACCCGGTAGACCGGCACGATCAAGCTGAGCAGTGCCACGGCTGTCCTCCTCCGGCTACGTCGGGCCGGGTCAGCCTCGGACAACCGAAAGGCCAGGCAGCGGCCATCACGTTAACGCGGGGTGACCATGTGACAACGGCTGCGCCGCTCCGGGGCCAGCCATGATCTCGCACGCGCCCTGGTCAGAACGGTTTCGGTCGGGGCTGGGCGAGCAGTGGCAACGGGCGTGGTTCCACCAACGGCGGCGGGTTGGCCGAGGGCGCGGCACGGGCGAGGAGCGCGGCCAGCCCGGCCCGGGTGGCGACCACCAGCAGCCGGTCGGTACGGACCAACGGCCGGCGGTCCGGCACGGACCAGAGGGTCTGGCCGATCCGACCGGTCCGAACTGCGATGATCCGTACCTCGTGCGGCCGACTGATCTCGGGGCAGAACTCCCCCTCGATCGCGGAGCCGGCGCCGACCGGGATCTCGGCGACGAGCAGCACCCGCCGTCCGACCGACACGGTGTCGATCACTCCGCGCCCCAGCAGCGCGGCGGCGAACGCCGGGGCGGCCAGGTAGGAGACGCTCCGGGAGATGTCGATCCCGAAGGAGCGTTTGATCCGTCCGGCGAACTCCTCGTCGAAGAGGCGCAGCACCACCCGCAGCGGCACCGGTTTCTCCGCGCCCGCCGACCCGGCCGACTCCAGGGCGGTCCGGTGTACCGATCGGGCGAGCAGAGCGGTCTCCAGGTTGGTCACGTCGTCACGACAGAGGATCACCAGCGCACGGCACGTCTGCACCGATGCCGCCCGTAGTGTCTCGGCGCTGTTGGCGTTCCGGACCAGCACCGGGATGCCGAGGTCCCGGGCGACCTGGACGCCCCGGGCGTCGGCGGCCCGGTCGATGGCGACGACCTCGATCCCGAGTGCGTGCAGTTCCTCGATCACCCTCGTGCCGATGTTGCCGAGGCCGACCACGACCACGTGGTTCGCGATCGGCTCGGTGAGTTCACCGGCGGCGAGCGCCAGCCGTACGTTGACCACCAGCCCGACCAGCAGCACGGTGACGGCCGGGATCAGCGCCACCCCGGCGAGGACGAGGACGAGTTGCACCGCCTGCTCGGCGGCGGAGCCCTCCAGGTCGGCGTCGGCCCCACCGAGGGTGGTCACGGCGGTCAGGTAGACGGCCTGCCAGAAACTGATGTCCCGCAGCACGCTCAGGGTCAGGGTGCCGGTGAGCAGCAGTCCGGCCACCGTGCCGAGGGCAAGCCGTAGTTTGCGGTCGAGCAGCAGCCGGGTGGTGCGCAGGGGGCGGCGACGACGGCGCGGGACGGGCCGTGGCTGGCGTCCGGTCACCCGGGCGAGGACGAGGTCGGCGGTGTCGTCGGGCTCCGGCAGCGTGACCGGGTCGGTTCCGCTACCGGTGACCGCGAGCCCGCAGAGGATGTCGTCCGGATCGGTGATCCGTTCGCGGTTGACCGCCATCAGCAGTTCGTCCGGGAGCCGGATGTAGCGGGGCGTGTCGTCGCCGAGCGCGGCCGCCACGAATGCCGGGGCGGCGATCTCCGAACCGGAGAGTACGTCGCAGTCGCCGAGCATCGCGGCGACGCCTTCACCGAGGATCGGGTTGAAGATCCGTACCACGATCCGGACGGTGGGACTGACCTCGCGCGTCATCATGGCGGCGTCAACGTTGTCGATGTCGTCCCGGCCGACCAGCGCCAGGGCGGCGGCCCGATCGATTCCGGCGTACCGGAGGACCTCCTCGTTGAGTCGGGGCGCGACGACGACGACCGGACGCAGGGTGGGGTCGTCGTTCTCCGGGCGCAGTCCGGCGATCTCCGGCGCCTGACCGGCGGACATCGACCCCACGATCACCGTGACCGGGGCGTGATAGGTGTCCATCAGTTCGGCGACGAGCCGGCGTGCGAGCGGGTTGTCGCCCCAGACGATGAAGTGGCCCACCCGTCCCCGCTCGACCGCTTCGGGCACGCCGGTCTCCGGCACCTGGGCGGCGGGTGGTGAGTCACCGGACACGACTCGATGATAGGCAGCTCATGCCTCTTCTCCGGCGCGCCGCTCCATCGTGGACCACCCGGTACGGAGTGTCGCCTCCGCTTCGCGACCACCGGCCACCGGCCACCGCCACCGCCACCGCCACCGCCACCGCCACGACGAACGATGTTCCCCTGTGCCAGCCAGCGGCAACCGCCGCATCGGCGTCGGTGTGGCAACACCGGACATCTGGTCCACGGGGCGGCGGGCGCCCCGCCGGTCGAGGTGCTCCGCTCACCGGCGAGGTGGTGCCGCTCGGTGGAGCGGGGACCTCGTCACCCACTCCCGGCCGTCGCCGCGCTGGTCACACCGCCCGGCCGCGCGACGAAATGTCCAGCGGTACGGAGAAATCGGACGTCAGTGACCCAAAGGGCGGGACGGAGCGGACGACCCGAAAGATCCATCCCGCGCTGGACTAACCTTGGCCTCTGGCCGGGCTCTATGGCGCGCTCGCCGCCGATCAACGCAACGGACCGCAACGGACGGAACAAAGATCATGATCGACCAGGGGAAGACCCGCGCCCTGCTGCTGGAGAACATTCACCCCGACGCGGTCGCCCGGCTGGAGTCCGAGGGATTTCTCGTCGAGTCACTGCGTAACGCGCTGGACGAGGACGAGCTGATCGCCCGGATCGAGGGGGTGCACCTGCTCGGCATCCGCTCCAAGACCCAGGTCACCGCCCGGGTGCTGGCCGCCGCGCCGCAGCTCGTCGGAGTCGGCGCCTTCTGCATCGGCACCGACCAGATCGACCTGGCCGCCGCGTCCGCCGCCGGCATCGCCGCGTTCAACGCCCCGTTCTCCAACACCCGCAGCGTGGTCGAACTCGCGCTGGCCGAGATCATCATGCTGGCTCGTCGGCTGAGCGAGAAGAACAACGGGATGCACGCCGGGGTCTGGGACAAGGCCGCCAACGGCAGCCACGAGGTCCGCGGCCGGACCCTGGGCATCGTCGGGTACGGCAACATCGGCGCTCAGCTCTCCGTACTCGCCGAGAACCTCGGCATGCAGGTCTACTTCTACGACACCGCCGACAAACTCGCCCTCGGCAACGCGAAGCGGTGTGACAGCCTCAACGAACTGCTGGAGGTCGCCGAGACGGTGACCCTGCACGTCGATGGCCGGCCGGGTAACAGCGGCTTCTTCGGCGAGGAGCAGTTCGCCCGGATGCGTCCGCGCAGCCTCTTCCTCAACCTCTCCCGGGGCTTCGTCATCGACTACGCGGCGCTCCGCGACAACCTGGTCAGCGGGCACCTGGCCGGCGCCGGGATCGACGTCTTCCCGAACGAGCCCAAGGGTCGCGGCGACGAGTTCACCTCCGAGCTGCGCGGCCTGCCGAACGTCATCCTCACCCCGCACATCGGCGGCTCGACCGAGGAGGCGCAGGCCGACATCGGCGGCTTCGTGGCGAACAAGCTGGCCCAGTTCGTCAGTGAGGGAAACACCACGCTGAGCGTGAACCTGCCCGCGATCCAACTTCCCAAGGCGACGGGAACGCACCGGATCGCGCACACCCACCACAACACGCCCGGCGTACTTGCCCAGGTCAACAGCATCCTGGCGGAGCACGCGGTCAACATCGAGGGCCAACTGCTCGCCACCCGGGGCGAGTACGGCTACCTGCTCACCGACCTCGGCGCCGGCTACACCGAGGATGTGGTCCTGCAACTGCGCGCGATGAGCCAGACGATCCGGCTCCGGGAACTGTCGTGAGCGACCTCGAAGAGGAGTTGCGGGCGATCGTCGGCCCGGCGCACCTGCTGGTCGACCCGGACCTGCGGGACGCGTACGAGACCGACTGGACCCGGCGGTTCACCGGGACCGCCCGGTGTGTGGTGCGCCCGGCCGACACCGCCGAGGTGGCCGCCGTGGTGCGGGCCTGCGCCACGGCCGGCGTACCGATGGTGGTCCAGGGCGGTAACACCGGACTGGTCGGTGGCGCCGTCCCGGCCGGCGGCGAGGTGCTGGTCAGCCTCAGCCGGCTGACCGCCCTGGAGCCGGTCGACGAGATCGAGGGTCAGGTCACCGTCGGTGCCGGGGTCACCCTGGAGAAACTCCAGTCCCACGCCCGGCCGGCGGGACTCGACGTCGGAGTCGACCTGGCGGCCCGCTCGTCGGCGACCATCGGCGGCATGGTCGCGACCAACGCCGGTGGCATCCGGGTGCTGCGCTACGGCAGCATGCGCGACCAACTCACCGGCCTGGAGGCGGTGCTGCCCGACGGCACCGTGATCACCCGGCTCGCCGGCCTCGCCAAGGACAACACCGGGTACGACCTGACCCAGTTGCTCGCCGGCAGCGAAGGCACCCTGGCGATCATCACCCGGGTACGGCTGCGTCTGGTGCCGCTGCTGCCCGCACGGGCGGTGGCTCTGGTCGCGGTCGACGGCACCGATGCCGCGCTCACCCTGCTCGCCGCCGCACGGGGTCGCCTGAGCACCCTCGCCGCAGCCGAGATCTGCTACCCGGAGGGCATGGAGCTGGTCCGCTCGTACGGCCGACTACCTGCGCCCTTCGACGCCGATTACCCGGCGTACGTGCTGCTGGAGTGTGCCGGGCACACCGACCCGACCGACGAGTTGCTCGACATGCTCGGCGAGTGTGCGGCGGTCGAGGATGCCACGGTCGCCTCCGACGCGGCTGGTCGGGCGCGGCTGTGGGCGTACCGGGAGACCCACACCGAGGCGATCAACACGGCTGGCGTACCGACCAAGCTCGACGTCTGCGTGCCCCTGCGGGAGCTGTCCGGACTGGTCGCGGTCCTGTCGGAGACCGTCGAAGCGGTCGCCCCGGGAGCCCGGACGATTCTCTTCGGCCACCTCGGCGAGGGCAACCTGCACGTGAACGTGCTCGGCGCGGGCGAGCACGCCGAGCAGGTCACGGACGCGGTGCTACGGCAGGTCGCGCAGCGGCACGGCAGCATCAGCTCGGAGCACGGCGTGGGCCGGGCGAAGGCGGAGTGGCTGTCACTCTCCCGCTCCCCCGAGGAAATCGACGTCCTGCGGCGGATCAAGTCCGCCCTGGACCCGTCCGGGGTGTTGAACCCCGGCGTCCTGCTCCCGAACTGACACCGCACGGTTAAGGAAGGGCCCCTTGTTATCGCTTCCGGTATAGGAAGGGGCCCTTCCTAACGCCCAGGTTGAGGCGGACTCAGCGACCGATGGGGGAGCTTGTGGCACAGCGGTTTCTGCACCTGGCCCGGCACGGCGAGGCGGTCGACGAGGGCGCCCTCAGCGATGCCGGTCGGGAGCAGGCGCGGCTGCTGGGCCGGCGGATGGTGGGGGTTCCCCTGACCGCCATCCACCACAGCCCACTACCCCGCGCGGTGCACACCGCCACGCTGATCGGTGAGTCCCTTCCTGACGTTCCGCTCCACGCCGACGACGTCCTTGGCGACTACATCCCGCCGGTGCCGCACCGGGACGCACTGCCGGAGGTCTACGCCCGGTTCCTCGACGGCGTGAGCCGCACGGAGTACGCCGAGGGCGCCGCGCTCGCGACCGCCGCGATCGAGCGGTATGCGGTGCCGACCGAGTCGGACACCCACGAGTTGATCGTGACGCACAACTTCCTGATCGGCTGGTTCGTCCGACACGCCCTCGACGGACCGGACCAGCGCTGGCTCGGGCTCAACCAGGGCAACTGCGCCCTGACCACGATCCTGTACCGCCCCGATCGCCCGCCTGCGCTGCTTCGCTTCAACGACATGGCGCACCTACCGGTGGCGCTGCGCTGGAGCGGGTTCCCGCCGGAGTGGAACGCCTAGGTAGCGGGCTCAGACCTGGTTCGGGTGGCGTCCGGCGAACGCGGCCAGGCGATCGTAGAGCGGGGCGTCGTCAGCGATCGGGACCTCGGGACCGAAGGCTCCGCCGTCGATCTCCTTCGCCCGGAAGTGCGGCTGCAAGGTGCGCTGGATCCAGTCCAGGGAAGCCTGCCCAACCTGCGGGTCGAGGTCGGTCGACTGACCGGTGGCCCTGGCGAGGTCCCAGGCGTGCACGGCGAACTCTGCGGTCTGCTGGTCGAGCGGGAAACGGGCCGGCACCTCTCCCATACCCGGCAGCGTCATCGTGCCGGTCAGGTCACCAGCCTTGCGCCACGCGTCGAGCAGGTCGGCGGCTCCCTTGCGGAAAGCCGCAGCCCTGTCCCCGGCCACTGGCGGAGAGGGCTCGGACCAGTCGGGCGTGCCACCGGTCGCGGCCAGGGTGAACTGGAGCAGGTCATGAACCATGTGGTCACCGAGTTGCGCCACCGTCCACGAACGACATGGGGTCGGCAGGTCCTGCTGCTCGTCGCCCACCCCGGCGAGCACCTCGCCGACCTGATCCAACGCACTCGTCAGCAACGCGAGCGGCTCGTGATCCGTCGTGGTCATCAGATCTGTCTCCGTTCAGAATCGGAGTCGGCCCGGGACACGTCCCCTGGCAGACAAGCACATGTGTACGACAGCGGCCTGCCGACACTCGCACGGCGGGGCTGGAATCGATGCGGGGACGCGCCGCGATAACGGACGCGTTTCCCTAATTCTCACGAAAGCCGCGAGGCGGTACGCATGTACAACGAGCTCGCCGCGTCGACGCCGGTCGGGGCGCTGCCGCACTCCACCTGCTCAACCAGGGGTGAGCTTGTCGTCGAGCGGTCTGGTGGGAACGCGGCAGGGCCGGCGCATGGCCGGCCCTGCCGTTCTGGTCAATCTTCGCTGCGGTAGCTGCGCAGTTCGCGGCGCAACTGGTGGCGGCTCCGACGGCGTTCTTCCCGACGGACGTAGTGGTCGGTGCAACTCCGGCAGCCATCGTGGAGCAGGTCGGCGAAGTGGTCCGTCACCCTCCAGTAACAGCTTCTCGGGGGACGGCCGGCCGCCGCCGCGGTGCTGTCGGCGTCGATCCGTTCGGGCAAGGTGCACGTCCCGAACCGATGGTCATGATGGGGTCGGCAGGTCACCATCGGTCGATCGGCGATCTTCACCCACCAGGGCCGAGTCTTGTCGGTCCTGCTCATACGGCCACCTTTCGGCTCCGTGACGCCCCAGGGTGGGGCTGTCATGAGCAGGGGTACACCGTGATCACCTCCGATATCGGCACTACTGCGTCCAACCCTGACAACGGTTGAGCTGCCGGAAGGACCGACTCGTCCAGCGCCGGACAAGCTGCCCGGCATCGCGAGGTTTGCTACATCCTGCCGGCCGACCGCCCGATGATCAAACGTTTTCTGCTGCCGACGATGCGTCACGCATCGTCACGGACGGTCAATCGCGGCGGGCCGGTCTCGCCGGATGAGGGTCAGGATTCGCGGCCCGGCTCACCGGCGCCGGCTGGCTTGTCGGGGACGGCGGCGGACTCGGTAGGCTTCCCGCCGTGACTGCACCAGAAGCGCCTGTCGTCGCCCTCGACCTGCACGTCCAAGCCGACCACGGACAGATATACATCTACTCCGAGGCCGCGCTCGACCAGGAGAACGACGACCTCTATGAGGACGCGTTCGACGACGCGACCGACAACGAGCGGTTCGTGGGAGCAGGGGGCGGCCTGGTCGTCCTGGTCACGCCAGGGACGCGGAACGCGCGTACGCCGATGAGCGTGCAGGTCTGGGCCGCCGAGCCGACCGCCGACACCGAGCGGTGGTCGCACGAGGTCGACATCGACCTGGACGTCCCGGACGGACGGCTGGCGTTCTGTGCGTCCGGCTTCGCCGACGAGATTCCGGTGGAGATTCCCGCAGGTAGCTACCGGGCACGTGTCTCCGGTGCCGGCTATCTGGAAAGGGGCGACGCCGGCGCGGACGGTGACGACTACTACCGCCTCCAACTCTGGCCGCGCATAACGGACGCCGATCCCGTCCTGCGTCAGTACTGGCCCGGCTGGGCGGGCTACAACGACTGACCGCGCACCGCTTCGTCGGCCACGTGGCGGGCCGCACGACACCCCGCCACCGCCGAACGGCTCACGGCCGGGGAACCCGGTCCGGCGGGGTGGCGTCACCGCGCTCAAGGACTCTCTTGAGGAGTGCGAGGTCACCGTTGACCAGCCCGGCGTCCCGCTCGAACTCCGCGTCGGTCATCCCGGGAGAGCGGCGCAACGTGAAGATCACCTCGCAGCCCTCGCCATCGCTGATCGCCCGTAGCGGTACGTATACCGTCTCACCGAAGGGCGTCAACACCTCGTGGTCGAGCACCCCAAACTCATTGTTCGGGGCGAACGTGACCCGCGCCCGTCCTTCCGGCGTTTCGACGAACCAGTACTCGTTCTCCCGCACGACTGAGCTACCCAGACCGGGGGCCCAACGAGGCAGGTTGGCGGGATCGGAGGCGAACCTGTAGACCTCCGCCACCGGCCGGTCGATGTGCACGCTGAGGTGCCGGGAAGTCGTGTTCACCCAGCGATGATGTCACGGTCTTCACTCTGACGTACGCTCTCGCGCCACCGCCGACGAACGGCGACAGCACCTCGTGGGATCGTTCCTCTGGCAGGATGTGCGAGTGATCCTGTTGGTTCCCGCGAACCCTCTGCGACCGCGCCGCCCGGACGACCATTTCGCGGCGGAGGCGGACGCGGCTCGCGATGCTGGAATCGACGTATCGGTCGTCGACCACGACGCGCTGACCCGAGCAGACGAGCGGGAACGGGCAGTCGCATCGGTGTCAGGGAGCGGAACCGCGGTGTACCGCGGCTGGATGCTGCGCAGTGAGCGGTACGCCCCGTTCGCCGAGATGCTCGCCGGACGCGGCGTGGTGTTGAGAACCGGCGGTGACCAGTACCGGCGGGCCCACGAGCTGCCTGGCTGGTATTCCAGCCTGGCGGCGGTCACCCCACCGTCGGTCTGGACCACGGGTACGGGTCAGGCGGACTTCGACCGGGCACGCGTCGAACTGGGGGCGGGTCCAGCGGTGTTGCGCGACTACACCAAGTCGATGAAGCACTACTGGCACGAGGCCGCGTTCATTCCCGAACTCGCTGATCCCGTGGCTGCCTGGGAAGTGGCGAGCCGGTTTCTTCAGCTCCGCGAGGACGACCTCGTGGGCGGGTTCGTCCTGCGTCGCTTCGAGCCCTTCACCTCCGCCGAGGTGCGTACCTGGTGGGTCGATGGCGTGTGCGTTCTGGTCGGCTCGCATCCGGACACTCCGAACGACTGTCCACCCGCCACGGTCGACCTCGCTCGGGTCACACCTCTGATAGCCGCGCTGGGCCTGCCCTTCGTGACCGTCGACCTCGCGCTGCGCACGGACGGTGTGTGGAGGGTCGTCGAGCTGGGCGATGGGCAGGTCAGCGACCGGCCTACCAGCATCGAGCCCGGGGCGTTCATGGCCGCGCTGTTCGGCGAGCCCCGTTGACCACGAGAGGGCGGCCAACCCCTGTGCTGCCGTTGTTCATGCACCCGGTTCCGGTCGATCTCCGACTGCTGGCGCAGGTGCCGCACCCCATTGGTCGGTATCCCGGGTCATCAGCGCGAAGCGCTGGGTGAACTCGACGCTCTCCTCCAGGCGCAGGGCGGTTGCTGGTGAGTCCGCCATCGGCGCCATGTCGGTACCGACCGAGTAGCGCGTACGCACCCGTTCGTCGTACGGACCCTCCTCGTCGACCTCGGCGAGGATGAACGGCGTGCCGGGAGCCCAGCTCCCGGAGGCTGTCCAGGTGTATCGCAGCTCGACCTCGCCCTCGGCGGAGCAATCCCAGGTGAGTTGGCTGACCGCCGCACTGCCGGTGTTGGCGACCGCTGTCCAGCCGGTGCCGTCGCGCCGAAGGCAGACCCAGCTCGACTCCATCGAACCGTAGTCGTACGGACTGCTGTCCCAGAGTCCCACGAGGTTCTCGTCCCGCATGACGAGCATGATCGCAGGAACGGGGTACGGCGGCCGAACGAGATCGGTCGCCGTACCCCTCCCGGAACGCGGTCAGTTCACTTGCCGGCGTCGCGTACCCGGCGGATGGTGTCGCGGTACCAGAGTGCGCTGCGCTTGGGCGTACGCACCTGCGTGTCGTAGTCGACCCGGACGATGCCGAAACGCTTGTCGTAGCCGTAGGCCCACTCGAAGTTGTCCAGCAGCGACCAGGCGAAGTAGCCCCGGATGTCGGCACCCTGCTGGCGGGCGAGGGCGACCGCCCCGATGTGCGAGGCGAAGTAGCCGACCCGGTCGTCGTCGGCGACGAACCCGCTCTCGTCCGGCTTGTCGTCGAACGCGGAACCGTTCTCCGTGATCACCATCGGCAGGCCGGGATAGTCGCGGCCGAGCCGTACCAGCAGCTCGGTGAAGCCCTCGGGCACGATCTCCCAGTCCATGGCGGTGCGGGGCCGACCGAACGGCACCTCCCGGTCGACCGGCAGCCCGTCGGCGTCCTCGGTGCGTCCCTGCTCGTCCACTCCGGAGTGCTGGGTGCTGAAGTAGTAGTTGACCCCGAGCACGTCCATCGGCGTCGAGATGATCTCCAGATCCCCGTCCCGCACCGGCAGCTCGATGTCGCGGGCGGCCAGGTCGGCGACGATGTCCTGCGGATAGCGCCCGTACACCAGCGGATCAAGGTAGATCCGCACACCGAGCCCGTCGGCCCGGCGGGCGGCGTTCAGGTCGGCTTCGCTCTCACTGGCCGCGGTCGAGGTGCTCATGTTCAGCGTGATGCCGAGGTCGACCGGCCCGCTCGCGGCGGCCCGCATCCGCTGGGTGGCCAGGCCGTGCCCGAGCAGCAGATGGTGTACCGCGTGCATGCCCGCCTCGAAGTCCCGCTTGCCCGGGGCGTGCCGCCCGTACGCGTAGCCGAGCATCGCCGAGCACCACGGCTCGTTCAGCGTCGTCCAGGTGCGTACCCGGTCACTGAGCTGGTCGAAGACGAGCATGGAGTAGTCGGCGAACCGGTACGCGGTGTCCCGGACCGGCCAGCCGCCCGCGTCCTCCAGTTCCTGCGGCAGGTCCCAGTGGTAGAGGGTGACCCACGGGTCGATCCCCTTGGCCAGCAACTCGTCCACCAGCCGGTCGTAGAAGGCCAGGCCCGCCGGGTTGACCGGGCCCCGACCACCGGGCTGGACCCGCGGCCAGGCCACCGAGAAACGGTAGGTGTCCACGTCGAGGTCACGCATCAACGCCACGTCGGCGGGCATGCGGTGATAGTGGTCGCAGGCGACGTCGCCGTGCTCGCCGTTGTGCACCGCGCCGGGAACCCGGCAGAAGGTGTCCCAGATCGAGGCGGTACGTCCGTCCTCGGCTACGGCTCCCTCGATCTGGTACGACGAGGTGGCGACGCCCCAGCGGAAGTCGGCGGGGAGGCTGTCGATCGGATCGGGTTGACCGCTGGCCACGCGGGCAGGATCGAGTGTCGGGGCGGTCGTGTCCATGGCTCTCCTGATCGGGTGTGGGGAACTGGTGTCGGGCTGGTCGGCGGCGACCGGTGGTGGCCCGCGCACACCGAGACCGGTCCGGGCCGTCACCGGACCGGGTGCAGCCAGCAGGCCACCGCCCGGTCCACGGCCGTACCCTCCTTCGGTACGCCCAGCACCGGGATCTCCGTACCGCACGGGTCGAACGCCTTCGGGCAGCGCGGGTGGAACGAGCAGCCGGTCGGCATCCCGCGCAGGTCCGGCGGCGAACCGGGGATGCCGCTCAGCTCCCGACGCGGGCCGCGCAGCGCCGGGAACGAGTTCAGCAACCCCTCGCTGTACGGATGCAGCGAGTCACGGTAGAGCGCGGCGGCGGGCGCCTCCTCGACGATCCGCCCCCCGTACATGATCGCGATCCGGTCGGAGAACTCGACCAGCAGCGACAGGTCGTGGGTGATGAACAGCACCGAGAAGCCGAGCCGTTCCCGCAGTTCGACGAGTTGTCCCAGGATCTGCCGCTGCATCACCACGTCGAGCGCGGTGGTCGGCTCGTCCATGATGACGATCTGCGGTTCCAGAGCGAGCGCCATGCCGATCATGACCCGTTGGCGCATGCCGCCGGAGAGCTGGTGCGGGTAGCTCTCCAGCCGGTCGGCCGAGATGCCGACGAGTTTGAGCAACTCGCGGGCACGGGCCAACCGGGCGGCGGCGCTCATCGTCGGCTCGTGTGCGGCCAGGACATCGAGCAGTTGAGTGGAGACCTTGTGCACCGGATTGAGCGAGTTCATCGCCCCCTGGAACACGATCGAGGTCTCGGCCCAGCGGAACGTGCGCAGTTGCGCCGGGCTGAGCGTCATGATGTCGATCGGTTCGCCGCTCGGCGGGTGGTAGATCACCGAGCCGCCGCTGATCGCACCGGGCGGTGGGAGCAGCCGGGTCACCCCGTACGCCAGGGTGGACTTGCCGCTGCCGCTCTCCCCCGCGAGGCCCAGCACCTCGCCCCGGTGCAGGGTGAGGTTGACGTCCCGGACCGCTCGTACGGCCTGGTCGCCGAGTCCGTAGTCGACGTTGAGGTTCTTGATCTCCAGCACGGGTCGCGTCATCGCCCGGCCGCCTTTCCCTCGGCGTTGGTCAGCACGGCGGCACCCTCGGGCACCGGCGGTGGGGTCGACGTCGGCGCGGCCAGCACCGGTGTGAACCCGACCCGCATCCGGACCACCCGGCCGTCGGCGGTACGCACCTTCGCCTTGCCGCTGCTGCGCAACCGGGGGCTGACGAACTCGTCGATACCGAAGTTGACCAGCGACAGTGCGGTGCCGAGCAGGGCGATCGCGAGCCCGGCCGGGACGAACCACCACCAGGCGCCCTGGGCCAGCGCCTGCTGGCTCTGCGCCCAGAACAGGATCGTGCCCCAGTTCCACTCGGAGATGGTCGAGATGCCGATGAACGCCAGGGTGATCTCGGACATCACGGCGAAGATGACCGTGCCGACGAAGTTCGAGGCGATGATCGCGGTCAGGTTCGGCAGGATCTCGAAGAGCACGATCCGCCAGGTGCTCTCCCCGCTGGCGCGGGCCGCCTCCACATAGTCGCGTCTTCGGAGCGACAGCGTCTGGGCGCGCAGCACCCGCGCTCCCCAGGCCCACGAGGTGAAGCCGATGACGAGGGCGACGACCAGGTCACCGGCGGACTGGATGGTCGAGGCGAGGATGATGACCAGCGGCAGCGCCGGAATCACCAGGAAGACGTTCGACAGGGCGGAGAGTCCTTCGTCTGCGGCTCCACCGAGGTACCCGGCGGTGACCCCGATCAGCACCGAGAGCACGGTCGCGACCGCGCCGGCCAGGAATCCGACGAAGATGACGCCCCGGGTGCCGACCAGCACCTGGCTGAAGATGTCCTGCCCGAGGTGGGTGGTGCCGAACCAGTGCTCGCCGGAGGGGGGCGCGACCAGGTCCGCGCCACGGGCCGACGGGTCGTACGGGGCGATCCACGGGCCGATCACCGCGATCAGCAGGAAGATGCCCAGGATGACCAGCCCGGTCGCGGCCTTGGGATTGGCCACGAACCGCAGTCGGCGGCGGCGGGCGGCGGCCGGCGGCGCGGTCTCGGCCACCGGCCCGGAGGGAATGACGGCGTCGATGCTGCTGGTGGGGATGGCCATCGCTCAGCCCTCCTTGCGGGTTCGGGGATCCAGGGCCAGGTACGCCAGGTCCGCCAGCAGGTTCGCCAGCAGCACGGAGAGCGTGATGATCAGGAAGATGCCCTGCATCAGCGGGTAGTCCTTGGCCCCGACCGCTTGGAAGAGCTGGAACCCGAGGCCCGGATAGGAGAAGACGATCTCGACCAGCAGGGTGCCGCCGACGATGAAGCCCAGCGACAGCGCGAATCCGGAGACGTTCGGCAGCAGCGCGTTGCGGGCGGCGTAGCTGACCGCGACCCGCCGCTCGGAGAGCCCCTTGGCGTGCGCCACGGTGATGTAGTCCTCCGCCGCGACGGTGACCATCATGTTGCGCATGCTGAGGATCCAGCCGGAGACCGACGAGATCAGGATGGTGAACGCCGGCAGCAGGCTGTGCTGGATCGCGCTGCCGATGAAGTACTGGTCGAAGGCCGGCACCAGACCGGGTTCGTACCCGCCGGAGGAGGGGAAGAAGCTCCCCGGACCGGCCAGCAGGGCGATCGAGATGAGACCGAGCCAGAAGTACGGAATGGAGGAGAGGAACGTGGTCGCCGGGAGCAGCCCGTCGAGCCAGGAGCCCCGCCGCCACCCGGCGACCACACCGAGGGCGGTGCCGGTGAAGAAGCTCATCACGGTGGTGATGCCGACCAGGGCGAGGGTCCAGGGCAGGCTGTCGGAGAGCACCTGGGAGACCGGGGCGGGGAAGAACGTGAAAGACAGACCCAGATCACCATGGAAGAGCTGGCCCCAGTACTCGACGTACTCCTGCCAGAGGCTCTTCTCCTTGTCCAACCCGAAGAGCACGTAGAGCGACTGCATGGCCTGGGTGCTGATCTGGCCCTGGTAGCGGGAGATCAGCGACTGGACCGGGTCACCGGGGATCATCCGGGGGATGAAGAAGTTGATGGTGATCGCGGCCCAGGCGGTGAAAAGGTAGAACGCGATCCGTTGCAGCAGGAATTTCACGAGGCCACCGCCCCTACCTCGCGGGCGGCGGAGCCCGGCGTCTCGGTGTTCTCCGGGTCGTAGAGCCAGCAGGAGGCCCAGTGTCCCGGCTCCCCCTGCACCGCGAGCCGGGGCGGCAGCGTGCTGAGGCAGCGCGGCATCGCGCTCGGGCAGCGGGGGTGGAAGCGGCACCCGGACGGCGGGTCGATGAGACTGGGCGGTTCGCCGCCACCCCGGTCCTCGGGGGTGGCCGAGGCGGCCTCGGTGGGTGAGCCCTGGATCCGGTCCGGGTCCGGCGCCGAGGCGATCAACAACCGGGTGTACGGGTGCGCCGGCCGTTGGGTGACGGTTTCGCTGTCGCCGCCTTCGACCATCCGTCCCGCGTACATGACCAGGGTGTCGTCGGCGAAGTACCGGGCCGAGGCGATGTCGTGGGTGATGTAGAGGATGGCCAGGTTCAGCCGTTCCTTGAGGTCGCGCAGCAGGTTCAGCACACCGAGCCGGATCGACACGTCGAGCATCGAGACCGGCTCGTCGGCGAGGAGCACCTCCGGGTCGGCGCCGAGCGCGCGGGCGATCGCCACCCGCTGGCGCTGGCCGCCGGAGAGTTCGTGCGGGAACTTGTCGATGTAGCGCTCGGCCGGGGTGAGCGACACCCGTCCGAGCAGGTCGTGCAGGGCGCGCTCCAGCTCGGCGGAGGTCTTGCCGCCGTGGCCGTGGATGCGCAGCGACCGGGTGAGGTGGTAGCGGACGGTGTGGACCGGGTTCAGTGAGGCGAACGGGTCCTGGAAGGTGAGCTGCACCCGGCGGGCGTACGCCCGGAACCGCCGGCCGCCGCGTACGGTGGTCGACTCGCCGTGCAGCCGGATGTCGCCGGAGGTGCGCCGGTAGAGCTGGGCCAGCAGCCGCGCCACCGTCGACTTGCCCGAGCCGGACTCACCGACGAGAGCCGTGACCCGGCCCCGGCGCAGTACCAGGTTCACGTCGTCGACCGCGTGCACCACCCGCCGCTCGCGGGAGAGGAAGTCCCGGACCCGCCGTCGGACCGGAAAATGTTTGGTCAGGCTTTCCGCCTCCAGCACCACCTCGGTCAGCGGAGGGGCGGAGGGCTCGCTCAAGGTCATGCCGGAGCTCCTGTCGAAGAGAGCTGATCCGCGCGCGGCGCTGGCTCCGCGCGGCGACGTCGCCTCCCGGGTGGCCTGTCACGGCGCACCCGGGAGACGACGCGGGTGGATCAGGAAGCGGGCTTGAGGTGGAGCACGACGTCAACCGCGTTCGGCTGGGTCGGCTGGGCCGGGGCGTACGGGTTCTGGTCGTCCGGCCAGCCCACCCAGTTCTTCGTGACGTAGGCGCCACCGGCGTTGTCCGCGCCGACGGGGATCATCGGCATCTGCTCGACGAAGATCTTCTGGAGCGTGTTCATCGCGGTGGTACGGGCGGCGTCGTCAGCAGCGCTGGCGTACGCCTCCAGTGCCGCGGTCGCCTCAGGGTTGTTGAAGCGACCGAAGTTACCCTGCGGCGACGCGGTGCCGATCGGCTTGAGCAGCCGACCGTCCATGATGGTCTGGTAGATGTCGTACGGCGTGGCACCACCGTTGGTCCAACGGAAGCTGGCCTCGAAGTTGCCCTCCTCGACCGAGGTGAACCACGCGTCCTGGTTGGCCTTCTCCACCGTAGCGGCGATACCGATCTGGGAGAGGTTGTCCTTCACGATCTCCAGGCTGGTGATGTAGTCGGACCAGCCGGCCGGGTCGCTCAGGTTCAGCGTGACCGGCTTGCCGCTCGGGTCCTTCAGCACGTTGCCATCGAGCTTGAAACCGTTTTGGGCGAGCAGCGCCTTGGCCCCCTCGACGTCGACCTTGTGCATCTGGCCCTTGTACTCGGGCGCGATGAACGACTCACCCGCCGGCAGCGGAATGCCGGTCACGGAGGTCACTTCGGGGTGGAAGTAGGCCGCCTCGGCCTGGACGAAGATGTCGTTGCGGTTGATCACCATGTTCATCGCGCGGCGCAGTGCCGCGTTGTCGAACGGCTTCTTCGTGGTGTTGATGTACAGGCCGTGGATACCGAGTACGGACGCCGGCCAGACCTTGTTGAACTGGGGGTTCTTGTCGACGTAGACGGTCTTGTAGTTGGGGATGAAGACGAAGCTCCACTCCGACTCGCCGTTGGCCAGGGCGGTGGTCTGCGCGTTGTTGTCGTTGTACGACGTGTAGCGCAGTTCCTTCACCTTCGGCAGGTCCTGCCAGTAGTTGTCCCGCACGGTCAGGGTGGTGGTCTGCGGGGTGAACGACTTCAGGGTGTACGGGCCGGTGCCGACGGGGTTCTTGTTGATGTCGGTAGCCGGGTCCGCGATCGTGGACCAGATGTGCTTGGGCACCATCGGGATGGTGGTGAGGATCTTGTGCTGGTTCACGAACTGCGGTGCGCCGAAGTTGATCGTGACCGTGCTACCGCTGGTGGTGATGTCGAGCAGCGGCAACGCGTTGACGTTCAGCGCCTCGGTCTTCTTGATCAGATCGAACGTGAACACCACGTCCTCGGCGCTGAACGGCTTGCCGTCGGACCACTTGACGCCGTCGCGGATGGTCAGTGCGAGGGTCTTGTAGCCGTTGCTCCACTCCGCCTTGGTGGCCAGCCACGGCTTGCCCGCGTCGGAGGGGCGAATCAGGTTATCCATGATCAGCGGCTCGTAGATCTGCCACCGGTAGCCGAGCGACGCGGCGGACGCGGAGCTCAGGAACGGATTGTGGTTCTCGGTCTGCGGTCCGTTCGGCATGCCGATGTTCAGCACGGACGGGGCGTTGTTCCCGTCCCTGTTGGCGTTCGGGCTGTCGCCGCAGGCGGCGAGCGCCCCGAGCGCCGTCACGCTGGCGAGGGCTAGCGCGAGAGTCCGTCTGACGTGCATGTATTCCTCCCTGTGTCGTGGTGGTGAGGGTGGTCGTCGGGATGTCGAGAGACGGGCTGACAAAGGGTCCGTCCGATCGGTAGAGCGCTCTCACAATCGGGCAGACGGGTTGCGCTGTGCTTGGTCAGGGGTAGGGGGTAGCCGGTCGGGGTGGTTCCGGTGGCGGAGCGGAGCGGTCGGGGGTGGGACCGGTCAGGGGTGGCGTACGGGTCAGGCGGGGACCATGGTCGAGGCTCGGATGATCAGGGTGGTGGGCAGCACGTGCGGGACGTCGGGAAGCGGCGTGCCGTCGAAGTGCGCCAGCAGCATCCGCGCCGCGGCCTCGCCCATCTGGCGCATCGGCTGATGCACCGTGGTCAGTGGCGGGTCGGTGTGCGAGGCGTACGGAATGTCGTCGAAGCCGACCAGGGCGACGTCCTCCGGCACCCGGCGGCCCGACTCGCGGATGGCCAGCAGAGCACCGGCCGCCGAGAGGTCGTTGTGCGCGAAGACGGCGTCGAACTCCAGCCCGTCGGCCATCAACTGCTTGACCACCGCCCGACCCCGGTCAAAGGTGAAGTCGCCCTCCACGACGAGCCGTGGGTCCAGTGGCGAGCCCGCCTCGGCGTAGACGTCACCGAACCCGGCCAGCCGTTCCTGGGTGCAGCCGAAGGGTTCGATGCCGGTGATGACCAGTGGCCGACGTCGGCCGAGTTCCAGCAGGTGGCGGGCGGCGGCGGCACCACCACTACGGTTGGTGGTGGTGACCGACGGAAAAAGCGGCTGGTGGCCCCGGTCGTCGATCAGCACCACCGGCAGGCCGCGCGCGTGCAGGTCGGTGATGTAGTCGAGGGTCCCCTCGGGCTCGATCACCAGCAGTCCGTCGAACGACTTCGCCGACACCTGGGAGGCGAACTGCCGCATCGACTCCTCGCCCCGGTTGCAGGTGAAGAGCAGCAGGCCGTAGCCCTCGGTCTCCACCACGTCCACCGCGCCCTGGAGCACCTCGCCCATCCAGGGCCAGGTGAGCGACGGGACCAGCATGCCGACCACCCGGGTACGGCCTCGGGCCAGGCCGACCGCCCGCGCGCTCGGCACGTAACCCAGTTCCTCGATCACCCGCCGCACCCGCGCCGCCGTCTGTACGTCCAGCTCACCCTTGCCGTTCAGCACCCGCGACACGGTGGTCTTACTGACCCCGGCCCGGGCCGCGACGTCGGCAATGGTGATCGGCACGTGGGTGCCCTTCGTGTCAGGACGGTTAACGGCTGATTCGGAACCGGTTGCGGAAGCGGTTCCGGCCCGAGTCAACCGGAGTGACGCGGGCCACGTCAATCACGTTCATGTAACAACCCAAATTTCTAAACAAACCTTGCAGTTAGCCGTACGGGACCGCCGCCCCCTCATCACCGTCGATGCACCAGACCGGCTCAACGGGGTCCACTCCCGACGCCCGCGAGCATCGCACCCCCGACGGCCAGCAGAGCGAGTCCTGCCGCTGCCGCGCCCCCTGGTCGTCGCGGGGGCGGTGACCGCCCCCGCCCAGTGGGCGCCGAGAGCCCACCTCCCGGCAAAAAAACGCCTCGCGGTCGGAGAAGATCTGTGCCATCGACAAGGGCACGCCACAGAGGGCGTCCTCCCGGGTTGCGGGAGTCCGCCAAGAACCTCCTCTTTCCCGCATTCCGCTCCGGGGAATCGACAACACCGAGATGCCGGTACACGACGGGAACTGGAACGAGTGCGAAGTCCGGGCCGCGCCGCTGGTCAACGACCTGGCAATCGGCAACGCCCCGATCTTCGGCGTGATCGCCCGGAACGGATACCGCGCTCCGCGCATTCCGGCGCCACATGGATCGCCGGCCGGCACTCGGCGGACATGACGAACCTGGTCAGCTAGACCTGATGGCGAAGATGAACTGGGAAAACCGGCCCTTCACCTATCCCCGCCGGCGTGGACCTCGGCCATCTCCCCCCGGTCAGGGACGCAGCGGACCGGGCCGACCATCCCACCACCGACCGGCCAGATCACCGGCCTCGGTGGAATGTGCGCCGACATCGCCGACTCCGCCCGGGGCATGGCGGCGCAGTGGTACGGCCGCGACGGAACAACGGCGCAACTGTGGACCCGGCTCGCCGACGGCATCCGTAGGCGCAGTCGGGCGAATGCCTCACCATCCGCGGCGGTCCATCGTCAACGGGGCAGGAGTGCGGATCTACACCCGCAACGACCCCTTCACCAAGGTGTGCGCCTCTACAACCGGCCGTGACCTGGTCAAATCCGCCGGGCGAACAAGTGCCTCGACGTCACCGGTAACACCGCCGCCGACAGCACCCCGCCGCAGATCTGGAGCGGCACCGGGGACGCAAACCAGAATTGGACCGCCCCGGCTTAGTAAGCACAACGGAACTTCCTACCGTACCGGCTGCCGCCCGACCCCACCGAACCGGGAGGCTGCCGGCGGAGGCTCTTATGCCGGTAGGGCGAGTTTCCGGGGGCCGACGGCAGCCACGCCACTCGGACAATGGAGGGAACGTTGCAAAATCAGTGATTGATGAGTCAAACTCATCACCTGGAACCCCATTGTTCACGTGGAGTGATCAACCATGGCTAAAAAGGTAATCACCGTCCTGACCGACGACCTCGACGGCGGCCAAGCCGACCGCACGGTCGAGTTCGGCCTCGACGGAGTCAGCTACACCATTGATCTGTCCGAAGAGAACGCGGGCAAGCTCCGCAAGGTGCTCGACCCGTACATCGCCGCTGGCACGCGCGTTGGTCGCGGTGGCGTGGAAAGCCGTCGCCCGACCCGTCGCAGCGGTGGCGCCCCCACCCGCAGCGACCGGGACCAGAACAAGGCCATCCGGGAATGGGCGTCCAAGAACGGCTACGACGTTTCCGAGCGCGGTCGGATCCCGGCTTCCGTGGTCGAGGCGTACAACAACCACTGAGCGGGCAGCTCAGGGGGCAGTCGATAGCGCGGGAGTCCTTCCGCCCCAGGTATCTCCCCTCGGATATCGACTGCCTTCGGTGAGTCGGGCCCGGCCTACCCTCTCTAGGTGAGCCGGGCTCGGGAGCTGTGCGGCAATCCGCGCCGCCTACGTGCGGGTGACGGGCACGACGATGGCGGCGAGCAGCAGGCCCCGGTCGGCCAGCCACCGGCCGGTGAACCCAGTGAGCGGCGTGCCGTCGACCACCGGACCCGGGACCAGCAGAGTCGCGGTGAAGGTGCCGGCGTACGGCTCGATCTCGACGCGGGCCTCATGGAAGTCCAGCCACCGGCGGGCAAGCGGGAACCACGCCTTGTAGACCGCCTCCTTGGCGCAGAAGAGCAACCGGTCCCAGTGGACCGAGGACTCGGCCGAAGTCAGTTCGGCCAACTGGCCCATCTCCTCCGGCAGCGCGACCGTCTCACTCACCCCGGACGGCAGCGTCTGGTTCGGCTCGGCGTCGATACCCACGGTCAGCAGTTCGGTGTTCCGGGCCACCGCGGCGGCCCGGTAGCCGTCGCAGTGGGTGATGCTGCCGACCACCCCGTCCGGCCAGCGCGGCTCCCGGTTCGGCCCTGACAGCAGCGCCACCGGTGCCAGCCCCAGCCCGGCCATCGCCTCCCGGGCGCAACGACGGGCAGTGGCGAACTCCTGTCGCCGCTTCACCACCGCGTTCGCGACCAGCGCCGCCTCCTCCGGGAAGAGCGGAGCGGGCACGTTGTCGTCGAATGCCTCCATCACGCTGACCGATGAGGGCAGCAGCCGCTCGATCACTGGTCCACCCCTATGGTGCGCAGGACCGGGCGCGGCACCTGCGGTTGTTGCCCCCGCTGCTGCCACTCGCGCGGATAGCCGAGCGAGACCTCCTCGAACCGCACCCCGTCGTGCCAGGTGGTCCGAGGGATGTGCAGGTGGCCGTAGACCGCCACGGTGGCCCGGAACCGCAGGTGCCAGTCCGAGGTTCGGTCCGTACCGCACCACTGGGCGAACTCCGGATAGCGCAGGATGTCGGTCGGCTCCCGGACCAGCGGATAGTGGTTGACCAGGACGGTCGGCAGGTCTGGATCGCAGGCGGCGAGACGGCGCTCGGTCCGCTCCACTCTGGCCCAGCACCACTGCTCCCGGCTCGGGTACGGGTCGGGGTGCAGCACGAACTCGTCCGTACAGACCACGCCGGTCTCGTACGCCCGGGCCAGCGACGCTTCCTTGGTGTCGAGTCCGGGCAGCCGGAACGAGTAGTCGTAGAGCAGGAAGAGCGGCGCGACGATGGCCGGTCCGCCGACGCCGTCCCAGACCGGGTACTCGTCCTCCGGAGTGACCACGCCGATCGCCTGGCACATCCGTACCAGATGTTGGTAGCGCTCCTCGCCTCGGAGCTGGAGCGGGTCCCCGGCCGGTGTCCACAGCTCGTGGTTGCCGGGCGCCCAGATCACCTTGGCGAACCGGTCGGCCAGCATTGTCAGGGTGGATTCGATGTCGGCCGCCATCTCACCGACGTCGCCGGCCACGATCAGCCAGTCGTCGTCGGACCCGGGACGCAGTTCGGCGGTGATCCGGCGGTTCTCCGGGTAGCCCACATGGAGATCACTCACCGCAAGTAACTGGCCGGTCACGACGTCGCTCCATGCTTCACCGGACCAGCCTCGCATCCCGGAGCGTTCCAGCCAAGATCGTTACGACGGGCGTGTCGTCACCCGGACGGGCGGCGGGACCGGCACGGGCCCCGCCGCGCGCGGCCTCGGTCGGATGTCAGGATGATCAGGTGCGCCACCCATCCGACCCCGTCTCCGCACCATCCGACCGACGCCGCTGGACGGCACCGGCGGGCTGCGCGTTGACCGTCTGCCGGGGCTGCTGCTGCGGTTCCACCCGCAAGCACCCCGATGTCGACCACGCCGGTCAGGTCGACCGACTCCGGGCCGCAATCGGCACGGACCACCGGGTACGGATCACCGACGACTGCCTCGACGCCTGCGAACGGTCGAACGTGGTGGTGGTCCACCCGTCCGGGGCGGGTCGCGCAGCCGGCGCCCGTCCGGTCTGGTTCGGCTTCGTCCTCGACGACAGTGCGGTGGACGACATCGCCACCTGGGTGCGTGCCGGTGGTCCCGGCGTCGCCCCGCTCCCCGACGTGCTGGACCTGTACGTGATGCCCGCACCCGGCCCGGCCGCCCGCCGCTGAACCCGGCTAACGGGGGAGGTCAGGCGGTCGGCGCCCGAATCGTCGAGCGTGGACAACCGCTCGTGGTGGAACCTTGACGGCACGGCGGATCCCGGGACAACATCCCGTCTCGTGCGCATCCTCGTGACCAGCCAACCGATCTACTCGCATCTGGTGCCGGCGCTGGTGCCGTTGGCCCAGACCGCACAGGCCCTCGGACACCGGACCGCGGTGGCCACCGCCGACTCGATGGCGGACGAGTTGGCCCGGCACGGCGTACCGCACCTGTCGCTGCCGAACGTCGCCGGCCAGGAACGGCTGCGCCACGATCCCCGGCTGGCCGAGGAGTTCGGCCTGCCGCAACGGCTGATGCTGCCCGGCCGGCGCACCGTCGACCCGGTCGCGGCCGAACAGATCGCACGGGCGTACGCCGGGCCGATCGCTCTGCGTTTCGCCCGTGACCTGCTCGAGGTGGCCCGCGACTGGCGCCCGGACGTGATCGTGCGCGAACCGGCCGAGTACGGCGGCTACCTCGTCGCCGAGGTGCTCGGCATCCCGCACGTCACGCTCGACATCTCCCCGTACGCCACCCGGGAGCTGCCGCTGGTGATCGACACGCTGGACGCCCAGCGGGAGGCCCTCGGTCTCGACCCGGTCCGTCAGCCGCTGCACCCGCACCGGCATCTGCGCGCCGGGCTGGTGCCCCGGGCGTGGTACCCGTCCGAGCTGAGGCTGCCGTCCGGGCGCTACTACCGACCGCCGGCACCACGCGAGGACGTACCCCTCGACCCGGTCGTCGCGGCGCTGCCGGCGGACCGGCCGGTAATCCTGGCCAGCCTCGGTTCGCTGGTGTTGACCCTGCCCGGGATGGCGGAACTGCTTCCACCGATGGTGGCGGCCCTCGGCGCGCTCCCCTGCCACTCGGTGGTGACGCTCGGCGGCCAGACCGGGCTGGCCGAGTTGGTCGGCCCCCCACCGCCGAACGTCCAACTGATCCCGTTCGTCGCGCAGCGCACACTGCTGCCGGCGGTCGACCTCTTCGTGACCCACGCCGGCTTCAACGCCACCCACGAAGCGGTGGCGGCCGGTGTGCCGATGGTGGCGCTGCCGGTCTTCGCCGACCAGCCGGCGAACGCCGACCGGATTGCCGAACTGGGACTGGGTGAACGGCTCGACGTGGCCGAGCTGACCGAGGCGGGGTTGGTCGGGGCCTGCGAACGGGTGCTCCGCGACCCGGGTTTCCGGTGGCGGGCGCGGGCCATGCAACGCCAGCACCTCGCCAGCCCCGGCTTCGCCCACCTGGTCACGGACCTGGCCGACCTGGCCGACCGACGCTGACAGTACCGGCCGGCCGACGCGCACAGCACGGGCCCGGGCTGGAGTATGGCCAGCAGCGCCACCATCAGGTCGACGGATCGGGGCAGCGCCAGGGCCACGAATTGCTCCGGCCCGACGCCCCGGGCGAGCAGTTCGGGGCCAACCGGTTCGCCCGCGCGTTCAGTTCGTCGTAGCTCGGCCAGGTCGATCCGGACAGCACCGCCGGCGCCTGGCGCATACGCGTCACCTGCTCCTCGAACAGCACGGGAAGTGTGTCGTCGGGAAATGCGCGCAGCGGCCTACGGGACAGTTCCATAATGGTGTCACGGGTGGTCTGGTCGACCATTTCGATGTGGTTGAGGCGCAGGTCCGAGCTGGTACGGGCGATGCCTGGTACGCGCCGGAAGCGTTCCTGACGCGCGGTCAGCGTTTCGGGCAAACAGCGTTCGGCGTCGGCGATGAAGCTGATCCGTACGTCGGTTTCGGGGCACCGTAGACGTCTATCGTGAGATCGTCGGCCGGTCCGACGCCGAGGCTGCGGGACGCCCGTCGGATGGTTGAGGAAATCGGATCGGTGGTCGAATCGCATGGTGTTGACGACCGGTCCGGTCAGTTTTCCCTGCGCGCCGATCATTCCCAGGTCGACGCGAGGCTCGGTCACCCGGTATCGCTGCCATCGGGGGCGGACGCGACGGTGTCGCCCCGGTCGACCATCGTCGCCCAGGT
>NZ_JBITIH010000017.1:0-104482 GCF_044458865.1 Micromonospora sp. NPDC050417 | reverse complement strand
CGGCCAGGTCGGCCAGGTCGGCCAGGTCGGCCAGGTCGGCCAGGTCGGCCAGGTCGGCCAGGTCGGCCAGGTCGGCCAGGTCGGCCAGGTCGGCCAGGTCGGCCGCCAGAACTGGCGAACACGGGCTCTTCGAATTTCGCCAAATGGCCGGCACATCGACCCGGATAGGTCGACCAGCGGCCCGAACAGGGAAAATTCCGATTCGATCAGAGAGTGTGGATCTTGCCTGATTTCACCCCAGAGGCGCTCTTTCATGATGGTCGTTCGTAGTTGCCCCGAGCAACCGTGAATTGAGCGGTGATATCGCCCTTGTGACAAATTTGACACGAAGATTATACCATCGAGAAACTTCTTTACCCTGCGCGGGGGCGATGGTACGGTCGCCGTAATTCGATTGATCCACAAGAGACACACCCGCGATCCTGCCAGCAAGGACCGTGAGCCCATGACCGCGATTGCCGGAACAGACCCTCGCGACTTCCTGAAAGACCTGACGTCGAGTCGCGCCGCCCGACTTCTACGTGACGCACTCGATGACAGGTGGCCAGCGACAACAGACACCGCCGACAGGCTGTCGACTATACATCGTTACGCACTGCTCCCGGCGGGAAAACTGATCCGGCCGATATTGATGCTGGAGTCGGCCGCCGCCGTGGGCGGCCGACCGGAGGACATCCTGCCGGCCGCACTCGGCCTGGAGTACCTCCACGTCGCGACCCTGGTGCACGACGACATCATCGACGCCGACGAGATGCGTCGAGGCCGCCCCGCAGTCCCCCTGGTCTACGGCCTGCCGGACGCGATCGTGGCCGGCGACGCCCTCATCTTCACCGCCTTCGAGTCGATCACCGAGTGCCGCGCCGCAGGGGTGTCGGACAGCGCGATCGGCACCGCGATCGCCGTACTCGCCCGCGCCGGCACCGACCTGTGCCGGGGACAGGTGCTGGAGGCGCAACTCGTCGGCGACCCCGGCATCGACGTGGCCACCTACCTGGAGATGATCCGACTCAAGACCGGCGCCCTGTTCCGGGCCGTCTGCGAGATCGGCGCCATCCTCGCCGGCGCCGAACCGGGCCACTGCCGACAGTTGGCCAGCTACGGCGAACACCTCGGAGTCGCCTTCCAGATCCGCGACGACCTGCTGGCGTACACCACACCAGCGGCGGTGGCGGGCAAGTCACCCACCAACGACCTGGCCAACGGCCGCACCACCCTGCCGGTGCTGCTGGCGTACCAGGCCGGCAACCGGGCCCAGCGCCGACGGCTGGTCGAGGCACTCAACCGCCGGTCGGCCGACGCCGCCGCCCTCGAGGACTTCCACCGGCTGCTACACGAGACCGGCGCGCTGGAGCGGGCCCCCGACCACGTGACCGAACACATCCGGCGGGCACGGAACCAACTCTCCACCCTGGAGTCGTCACCCAGTGTCGCGGTACTCGCCGGCATCACCCACTGGGCCACCGCGCGGCAATGGTGACAGCGGGCATGACGAACACCACACGGCACGGCCGGGACGCACTGGTCGCACACGTACAGACCTGGCGCCCGTACACCCTCTGGTACGTCGGCCTGCTCGGACTCGCCGGCGCCGGCCTGACCGGTGGAGAACACGAGTGGTGGGCGCTGCTCGCCGCCTGGGCCACCCCGACGATCGGCTGGATCGGCGGGCACTACCTCGGCGACTGGTTCGACCGGCGGTTGGACGCGATCAGCAAACCCCACCGGCCGATCCCCTCGGGCCGGCTCCGCCCCGAAACGGCACTCGGCTGCGGCATCGCCTGCCTCGTCGCGGTCGGCGGGCTGACCGTACTCGGGGGTTGGCCCGCCACACTGGTCGCCCTGCTCGCCGCAGGCGGCATCGTCGCGTACAGCCGGGGTCTGAAGGCCCGCGGCCTGGCCGGCAACCTGATCCGCGGCCTGCTCGGCGCGCTGGCCCTGCTCTACGGCGCGCTGCTGGACCCCGGACCGTACCTGTGGGCGCTACTCCCGTTCCTCGTCGCGATCTGGGCACACGACACCGCCTCGAACCTGGTCGGCACGCTGCGCGACGTCGACGGTGACCGGGCCGGCGGATACCAGACCATGCCGGTGCGACACGGCTACCGGGCAGCGGTCTGGACCGCCACCGGCTGCTACGCCCTGACCCTGGTCGCCGCCCTGGTCGGCGGTGTGACGACGCC
Organism: Micromonospora sp. NPDC050417; assembly: GCF_044458865.1. Lineage (NCBI taxonomy): Bacteria > Bacillati > Actinomycetota > Actinomycetes > Micromonosporales > Micromonosporaceae > Micromonospora > Micromonospora sp. NPDC050417. The sequence continues at coordinate 102,302 of NZ_JBITIH010000017.1, read as the reverse complement.
GGCCGAGGCGGTCCACCCCGACGGCCGGACGCCCTACCTCTGGTTACTCGCGCTGCTTGCCGTGGCCGGGTCGTCGATCTTCGTGAGTCTGCTCGCCCGCCGTGGCGACCTGTCGGTACGCACCGCGCTGCGCGCCCACGAACTCCTCGTCCTGGAACGAGTCGGACTCGCCGGCTCGATGGTCGCCCTCGGCTTCGGACTCGCCCCCGCCGCGGTGCTGACGGTGGCGATCCTGCTCGTCACCGGTTGGAGCCAGGCCCGGATGCGGGCCGGGTACGAACTCGGACCACCCGGCCACCCGGTGATCACCCTGCCCCACCTACCCGAACACAGCTGAAGGAAGCCGCCCCATGCGCTCGGTCCAGATCGACCAGGTCTCCCGCGCCATCTCCGTCGGCGCCGAGGAACTGTTCCGGCGGCAGCGCCCGGACGGTGCCTTCCGGGACTCGCCCCCCGGCTCGGTCCTGGGCACCGCGGGAGCGATCGCCGCCCTGCGCACGGCCGACCCGAGCGGCTCCGCCGCACTGATCAGGACCGGTGCGGACTGGCTCCGCCGACAGCAGCGCCCGGACGGCGGCTGGGGCGGGGTGACCGGCGCGGAGAGCGCCCTCGTACCCACCATCATCGCCACCGCCACCCTGCACCTCGTCGCCCCGACCGGCAGCGCCGAGGCGGTCGTCGCGGGCCGGCGCCGGCTGGCCGAACTCGGCGGGGTGGCGGTCATCGAGGACCTGGCGGTGACCGCCATGTGCAAGCAGTTCCTGGCCCTGGCCGAACTGCCCGAAGCCGGTGAACTGCGTCGACTGCCACTGGAACTGGTCCTCTTCGACAAGGTACGGCGACAGCGGATCTCCTTCCGTACCGCCCCGTTCATCGGCATGGCGCTGCTGCAAACCCGCACCCTGCCGGCCCCGGGACCGCTGCGCCGGCTCACCCGTCGGCTGGCCCAGCCCACGGCGCTGCGCCTGCTGGAGGCGATCCACCAGCACGAAGGTCGGACCGGAGTGCTCAGCGAGGACCCGTGGCCGGCCGCCCTGGTCTGCCTGGGGCTGGCCCACGCCGGGCTCGCCCCGCACCTGGTCACCGCGATCACCCGGTTCCTGCGTGACTCGGTCCGCCCGGACGGCGCCTGGGACGCGGTGTCCAACCTCGACCTGACCCGCTCGGCTTTCGCCGCCACCGGCCTGATCGCCGCCGGGTACGCCGACGACCGCCGGCTGGCCCCGACCCGAAACCTGTTCCACCGTGGCCAGCAGCGCGAGTCGTTCACCGTACTCGGCGTGCCGGCCGGCGGCTGGAGCTACTCCGGCCCGCGCGGCTGGCCGGTCACGCTGGAGTCGGCGGAGATCCTCGCCGCGCTGGCGCGTCTGCCCGGCCACGACGCCGACCCGGTGCTCCACTCCGGGCTGGCCTGGTTGCTGGACCGGCAGGACCAGCGCGGCTCGTGGAGCCTCTGGGTACGCGACACCAAGCTGCCCAACGACGGACCCTGCCCCGGCATCACCAGCCAGGGCATCATCGCCCTACGCGAGGCCGGTCACGCCCACGACAGCCCGCCCGTCGCGGCGGCGGCCCGCTGGCTGCTCACCCAGCAGCGGCCGGACGGCTCCTTCCACAACCTCTGGTACCGCGACTTCACCACCGGCACGGCAATCGTGCTCGACGCCCTCTGCCACGCCGGTCTACGGGCCGACCCGGTGGCCGTACGGGCCAAGGGGTGGCTGCTGCGCGCCCAACGCGCCGACGGCGGGTGGGGTTCGGGCAGCACCACCGACGACGCCTCGGTCGAGGAGACCGCGTGGGCCCTGCCCGCCCTGCTCGGCGCCGGGGTCCCCGCCGACGACGAGGTGATCCGACGCGGTGTCGGCTGGCTGCTCGCCGCACAGGAACCCGACGGCATCTGGCGTCCCAGCCGGATCTGCGCCTACATCCGCAACTACATGTACTACCCGAACGGAGCCATCGCCCAGTCGCTGGCACTGCGGGCGCTCGGGGGCTACCGGACGGCGGTCGAGGCGGCGGCACGTTGAGCTACGACGTGGTGATCTGCGGCGCCGGGGTCGGCGGGCTCGCCAGTGCCCGGGCACTCGGCGCACTGGGCCTCTCCGTGCTGGTGCTGGAGCGCCAGGCGGCGCCGGTCGAGGTGGCAAAGGGCGAACTACTGCAACCGGAATCGGTCCGGATACTGGACCGCTGGGGTGTCCTGCCGGCGCTGCGTACCGGCGGCGCGGTGCCGGTGGGCCGACTGGCCATCCGGGACCCGGCCGGGCGGATCCTGCTCGGTCTGGACTACGACGCGCTGCCCGGTACGTACCGGCAGATCCTCTGCACCGGCTACCCGAACGTGCTGCACGCGCTCGCCGGCACACTCGGCCCGACCGTCGAGATACGCCGTGGTGTGCTGGTCGAAGGGGCGCTGCGCGACCCCACCGGCCGGGTCACCGGGGTACGCGCGGTCGACGGCGGCAAACCGGTGGAGATCGACGCCCGGCTCGTGGTCGCCGCCGACGGGCTCTCCTCCCGGCTGCGCCGCTCGGTCGGCCTGGACGGGATCCGCCGGGACTACGACCACAAGCTCGTCGCCTTCGACCTTCCTGGGGTACAGGTCGCCGACGAGGTCAGCGCCTACCGGGCCGGGCACGGCCTACGGCTGGTCTACCCCCTGCCGGGTGACCGGTGCCGGCTCTACGTCCAGATCCGGCGCGACGAACTACGCGGCCTCGGCGGCGACGCGCTCGCCGCCTGGTGCGACCGGGTGCTGACCGGGGTACCCGCGCTGACCCCGCTCGCCGACGCACTCCGGACACACCTGCGTCAGCGGCAGATCCTCGCGGTCTACCGGCTTCGCGCACCCCGGCTGGCCGTACCCGGCCTCGCCCTGGTCGGCGAGGCGGCGCACGCCGTACACCCGATGGCGGCACAGGGCATGAACAGTTCCCTGGGTGACGCCGAGGCCCTGGCCGACCTCCTCGACGCCACCGGTGGGACCGACACCGGCACGCTGGACCGGGTACTGGCCGACTACCACACGACCCGGCTGCGACGGCTCGACCACACCGCGACGGTCAGCCACCACGCCGCCCGGATGCTGACCAGCACCACCGGGCTCGCCCGGCTGGTCGGCGGGCGGATGATGCGGCACACCGCCGCGAATCCCCGTCTGCTCGGGCTCACCACCGGCAACCTCGCCGGAGTCGCCCCGCACCGGTTGACCCCGGTCGACCGGCTCTACCAACTCGGACTGCTCGGTGACCGGCGGGCGTACGCCGGCAGCGGGCAGTCCCCGGCGAACGGCGGTACGGCAGCATGACCAGCACAGTGGAGCCGAACCCGGTGGCGGACCGGCGGGGCCTGATGGGACGACCGACGCGCGTCGAAGACCCGGACCGGTGGTGCCCGTGCGGGTGCTGATGGCCACCTGGGGCTGGCGGTCGCACTTCTTTCCGCTGGTCCCGCTCGGCTGGGCGCTACAGGCCGCCGGTCACCAGGTCCGGGTCGCCGCCCGGCCGGGGCTGGTCGACGCGGTCACCTCGGCGGGGCTGACCGCCGTACCGGTCGGGGTGGATCTCGACTTCGCGACGGTCTTCAGCGGTCAGATCGGCCCGGTGGCCGCCCGCTCCCCCACACACGCGGCAACGGCGACCGGCAACCGGATGAAACCGGAGATCACCCCGGACGGCGGGGTGGTCCGGTACGCCGACGCGATGCTCGACGACCTGGTCGCCTTCGGCCGCGCCTTCCGACCCGACCTGGTCGTGTACGAACCGTTCAACCTGGCCGGTGCGATCACCGCCGCCGCGCTCGGCGTGCCCGGGGTGCGTCACCTGTGGGGGCCGGACTCCGGCACCGAACTCGACCTCGATCCGGAGGCGGTGGTCGGCCCGCTCGCCGCCCGGGTGGGCGTGCCGACCGACCGGGTCGATCTCGACGGCACGCTGACCATCGACCCGTGCCCGGCGCCGATGCGGGTGCCGGTCGCCGTACCCACCGAGCCGACCCGGTTCGTGCCCTACAACGGGGTTTCGGTGCTGCCGGACTGGTTGTGGCGTGACTGCGGGCCGGACCGGGACCGGATCTGCGTCACCTGGGGAACCATGATGGCGGGCGCCGAACTGACCGGGTTGCTTGGTGCACCGCAGGTGGTGGCGGCACTCGCCGCGCTCGACCTGGAGGTGGTGGTCGCACTCGACGCCGGGCAACGCGACCAGCTCGGCGAGCCGCCGCCGAACGTACGGGTGGCGGCGGCGCCGCTGGCCCTGCACCTGGTGCTGCCGACCTGCCGGGCGTTGGTGCACCAGGGTGGTGCCGGCACCACCATGACCGCGGCCGCGCTCGGCGTGCCGCAACTCGTGCTTCCCCAGGTCAGCGACCAGCACTTCAACGCGGCGCGACTCGCCGCGACCGGCGCCGGCGGTTACCTGGACGGGTCGGCGGTGGACGGACCGGCGATCCGGGAACGGCTCACCGACCTGCTGCACGACCGGAGCTGGACGGATGCGGCGCACCGGTTGCGCGACGCCATCCACGCCCGCCCCGCACCGGCCGACCTGGTTCCGGCGCTGGAACGGCTGGCCTCCCGAGGACGGGTCGGCGCGCCCCCCTGATCTGCCCGCATTCTCCCCATCCGCTCCCGACTTCTCAGGGCAGGTACCGATGACCGAAGCGCAGACCCCGATCCCGTACCCGTTCGCCGCACCGCCGACGATCTTCCACCCCTCGCCGCAACTCGCCGAGCTGCGCGAACACCGCCCGGTCACGCCGGTGACCATGCCCGACGGCAGCCCGGCATGGCTGGTGAGCCGGTACGCCGACGTACGCCGGGTGCTCACCGATGCCCGGTTCAGCCGGGCCGCTGCCGTCGGGCCCGGTGGGCCGCCGAAAGAACTCGGCGTGCTGGAAACCGAATCGTTGATCGGGATGGACCCGCCGGACCACACCCGGATGCGTCGGCTGGTCGCCCGTGCGTTCACTCCCCGGCGGGTCGAGCAGCTACGACCGTGGGTGACGAAGCTCGTCGACGAACTGCTCGACGACGTGGAGGCCCAGCCCCGGCCGGTCGACCTCGCACGGCACTTCTCGACGCCGTTCCCGATCGCGGTGATCAGCGAACTGCTCGGCGTACCGGAGCACCTGCGGTATCTCTGCAAGACCTGGTCGGACACGATGATGAGCGACTGGAGCCGGGACCCGGAGGGAACCCAGGCGGCGTTCGACAGCTTCGCGGGGATGATCGACGCCAAGCGCGCCGAACCGGGCGACGACCTGATCACCGCACTGATCAGCGCCAGCGACGACGAGGACAAGCTCACCGAGCGGGAACTCGTCTCGGTCTGCGTCGGCGTACTGATCGGTGGACACGAGACCACCACCAACCAGATCAACATGTTCCTGCTGACCCTGCTGCACCACCCCGAGGAGTTCGCCCGACTCCGCGCGGACCTCGACGCGATCCCGGCCGCGGTCGAGGAGCTGACCCGGTTCATCCAACTCGGCGAAACCGGAGTGATGCTGCCCCGGGTCACCACCGAGGAGGTGGAGCTGAACGGGGTGACGTTGCCGGCCGGGTCGGCGGTGCTACCGGCGTTCGTCGCGGCGAACCGCGACCCGGCCGCCTTCACGGCGCCGGATCGACTCGACCTGTCCCGCCCGGAGAACCCGCATCTCGGCTTCGGCGCGGGCATCCACCACTGCCTCGGTGCGCAACTCGCCCGGATGGAACTGCAGGAGGCGCTGCGCGGACTGCTCCGGCGTCTGCCGAACGTACGGATCGCGGTGGCCTCCGACGAACTCCGCTTCCGTCAGGGTATGGCCGTACGCACCCTCGAATCCCTCCCGATCACCTGGTGACACGGTAAGAACCTGACGAACAAGGGGTTGAAAAGGTGCGCTCCACCGCCACCGGACGGAATCCGCACGGCGTCGACGCCGCCGGACCAGGAGGAGCCGGCGGCGTCGGTCGGGTACGACTCAGAGCGGGCGGGTGAACTCCATCCGGTTGGCGAAGTTGTCGTAACCGGCGCGCTGGAAACCCTTGAACATCGCGATGTTCTCTACGTCGCAGTCGCCCCGGATCTCGGTGGCGCCGTCTTCGGCCAGGATCGCCGTCCCCCGTGCCACGACCGACGAACTGTAGCCCTTGCCCCGGTGCGCGGGGGTGACACCGACGAAGCCGATCACCGGGAAGGCGGGGCTGTACGCCGGGAGGCTGATCGCGGCCGGAGTGCCGTCAGCGTCGTACCCGATCTCCCACCACTGCGGCTCGTGGTCGAATTCCGCTGACTCCTCGAACAGCAGCTCCGCGGCCCTGCGCGGGCCGTGCCGCCGCACGTTTTCGGTCAGCCGCGCGTCGGCGGTCTCCACGAGCAGGGTCTCCAGCAGGTGGACGAAGGGTTCGTGGCCCAGTTCGGCGAGGGACCGGAACCGTAGTCGCGTGTCCTGCGGGAGGAGCACCCCGCCGGCCAGCCAGCGGAAGCGTCGGCCGTCGCGGGCGACGGTGAACCCGGCTCGTCGCAACAGTTCCGCGCGCCGCTCGGGGTGACGCTGGAACTGTGACGCCTGGACCGGCGAGTCCACCACGTGGCCCAGTTCCGTGGCGCCGAGCGTCCTGGCCAGGGTGGCCGCCTCCGTGAGCAGCGCGAGCCCGACGGTCAGGTCGGGGTCGTCCCAGGGGGCCTCCAGGAGTACCACGTCGGTGGGCATCTCGTGGCCGGGCATGGTCCACAGCACGACGTTGCCGACGAGCCGGCCGTCGTCCTCGGCCACCAGGCACCACTGCGGCCGGGTGCAGCCCTTGGTGAGCAGATCGGTCAGGTACGTGCCGGTCGCGGCGTTGCGTTCGGCATCGTTCGGGTACTGGACGAGCCCGGGGAGTTCGTCGGAGTGGGCAACGCGGATCGTGGTCACAGGAGGAACCCTTCGGAGCGGCCCGACATCGACCCTGAACGGCTCGACATTGGACGAGGGAGGCTCGACCTTGGATGGTGGCAACCGATACCTGAAGCATTTTCACTGGCATCGTCGATGACTAGATCACGGGAGCGCCACGGACGGCTATCACGGCGGTAAGGAAGGGGCCCTTGTTAACGCCTAGCGTTAACAAGGGCCCCTTCCTTACACGGGTGGGCTACTCGGAGCCGTCGTCCTCGAGGTCGCCCTCGGTCTGGACGTACAGCTCGCGCAACGCGTCGAGGGTGGCCTGCTCCGGGTGCTCCCAGAGCTGCCGGTCGGCCGCCTCCAGCAGCCGCTCGGTGATGCCGTGCAACGCCCACGGGTTCGACTCGGTGAGGAACTTCTGGTTCTCCGGGTCGAGGACGTACGTCTCGGCCAGTTTCTCGTACATCCAGTCGGCGACGACGCCAGCGGTGGCGTCGTAGCCGAACAGGTAGTCGACCGTCGCGGCGAGTTCGAACGCGCCCTTGTAGCCGTGCCGGCGCATCGCGGCGAGCCAGCGCGGGTTCACCACCCGAGCACGGAAGATCCGGGCCGTCTCCTCGCTCAACGTACGGGTACGCACCGCGTCCGGCCGCGTGCTGTCCCCGATGTACGCCGCCGGTGCCTTACCGGTGAGTGCCCGCACCGTGGCGATCATGCCCCCGTGGTACTGGAAGTAGTCGTCAGAGTCGGCGATGTCGTGTTCCCGGGTGTCGGTGTTCTTCACCGCGACCGCGATCCGCTTGTACGCCGTCTCCATGTCGGTCCGCGCCGCGACCCCGTCCACGCCCCGGCCGTACGCGTACCCGCCCCAGACCGCGTACACCTCGGCCAGGTCGGCGTCGTCACGCCAGTTCCGGCTGTCGATCAGTGGCAGCAGTCCGGCCCCGTACGCACCGGGCTTCGAGCCGAAGATCCGCATCGTGGAGCGCCGCTCGTCACCGTGCTCGGCCTGGTCCGCCAGGGCGTGCGCCCGTACGTAGTTCGACTCGGCCGGCTCGTCGAGTCCGGCGACCAGCCGTACCGCGTCGTCGAGCAGGGCGACCACGTGCGGGAACGCGTCCCGGAAGAAGCCGCTGATCCGCATCGTCACGTCGATCCGGGGCCGGTCCAGTTCGGCCAGGTCGACCGCTTCCAGACCGGTGACCCGACGGGACGCCTCGTCCCAGCGCGGCCGTACGCCGAGCAGCGCGAGCACCTCGGCGATGTCGTCGCCGGCGGTGCGCATGGCGCTGGTGCCCCACATGGAGAGCCCGACCGAACGCGGCCACTCGCCGGTGTCGGCCCGGTAGCGGGACAGCAACGAGTCCGCCATCGCCTGCCCGGTCTCCCAGGCCAGCCGGCTCGGCACCGCCTTCGGGTCGACGGAGTAGAAGTTCCGGCCGGTGGGCAGGACGTTGACCAGGCCGCGCAGTGGCGACCCGCTCGGGCCGGCGGGCACGTAGCCGCCATCGAGCGCGTGCAGCACGGCGGCCAGTTCGTCGGTGGTTCGGTCCAGCCGGGGCACGATCTCGGTGGCGGCGAACTCCAGCACCCGTGCCACCTGCGCGTGGTCGACCGCCGGGTCGCCGGTCGCCGCTGCCTGGCCGGTTGCCGGGTCGCCGGTCGCCGCTGCCTGGCCGACCGCCGGGTCGCCGGTCGCCGCTGCCTGGCCGGTTGTCGGGTCGCCGAGCACGGCCGCACACACCTCGGCCGCCGTACCGGGCGCCCAGTCCTGTTCCTCCATCGCCAGCACCAGCGCGCGGGCGGTCTCCTCGATCCGGTCCACCTCGCCCCGGGCGGCGCTGCCGTCCTCGGTGAGGCCGAGCGCCTCGCGCAGACCGGGCAGCGCGGCGACCTGTCCGGCCCACATCTGCCGGGCCCGGAGCATGGCCAGCACCAGGTCGACCCGGTTCTGTCCGCTCGGCGCCACCCCGAGCACATGCAGCCCGTCGCGGATCTGTACGTCCTTGATCTCGCAGAGCCAGCCGTCGACGTGCAGGATGAACTCGTCGAACTCGGCGTCGTGCGGCCGGTCTTCGAGGCCGAGGTCGTGGTCGAGTTTGGCGGCCTGGATCAGGGTCCAGATCTGGGCCCGGATCGCCGGCAGTTTCGCCGGGTCCAGGGCCGCGATGTTCGAGTGCTCGTCGAGAAGCTGCTCCAGCCGGGCGATGTCGCCGTAGCTGTCGGCGCGGGCCATCGGCGGGATCAGGTGGTCGACCAGGGTGGCGTGCGCCCGCCGCTTCGCCTGGGTGCCCTCACCGGGGTCGTTGACCAGGAACGGGTAGATCAGGGGCAGGTCGCCGAGGGCGGCGTCGGGTCCGCAGGCGGCGGACATGCCGAGCGTCTTGCCGGGCAGCCACTCCAGGTTGCCGTGCTTGCCGACGTGCACCACCGCGTGCGCGCCGAACTCGTCGGCCAGCCACCGGTACGCGGCCAGGTAGTGGTGGCTCGGCGGCAGGTCCGGGTCGTGGTAGATGGCGACCGGGTTCTCACCGAAGCCGCGCGGCGGCTGGACCATCACCACCGTGTTGCCGGAGCGGAGCGCGGCGAGCACGATCTCGCCGTCGGGGTCGCGGGAGGTGTCGACGAAGAGTTCACCCGGGGGCGGACCCCAGTGCCGTTCCATCTCCTCGCGCAGCTCGGCCGGGAGGGTGGCGTACCAGGCCCGGTAGCGGCGGGCCGGGATCCTGATCGGGTTGCCTTCGAGTTGTTCCTCGGTGAGCCAGTTGAGGTCCTGTCCACCGGCGGCGATCAGCCCGTGCACCAGGGCGTCACCGTCACCGGCGCTGACACCGGGGAAGGCGTCCGGGCCGTCGGCGGGGCCGATGTCGTACCCCTGTGCGCGCATGGCGGTGAGCAGCCGGACCACGCTGGCCGGGGTGTCGAGGCCGACCGCGTTGCCGATCCGGGCGTGCTTGGTCGGGTACGCCGACAGCATCAGCACGATCCGGCGCTGCTCCGGCGGGGTGTGCCGGAGCACACCGTGCCGGACCGCGATCCCCGCGACCCGGGCGGACCGCTCCGGGTCCGCGACGTAGACGGTGAGCCCGTCGGCGTCGATCTCCTTGAAGGAGAACGGCACGGTGATGATCCGGCCGTCGAACTCGGGGATGGCGACCTGGGTGGCGGTGTCGAGCGGGGAGAGGCCGTCGTCGTTGTCGGCCCAGACGGCGCGGCTGCTGGTCAGGCAGAGCCCCTGCAGGATCGGCACGTCGAGGGCGGCGAGCGCCCCCACGTCCCAGGCTTCGTCGTCGCCACCGGCCCCGACCTCGGCTGGGCGGGTGCCGCCGGCGGCGAGCACGGTCACGACCAGCGCGTCCGCCTCGCCGAGGGTTTCCAGCAGGGCGGGCGCGGGGCTGCGCAGCGAGGCGCAGTAGACCGGCAGCGGCCGGCCGCCGGCGTCCTCGATCGCGGCGCAGAGCGTCTCGACGAAGGCGGTGTTGCCGGCGACGTGGTGGGCCCGGTAGTAGAGCACCGCGATCACCGGGCCGTCGGTCTGGCGCGACTCGCGCTCCAGCCGCCCCCACTCGGGCGTCGCGACCGGCGGGGCGAAGCCGAGTCCGGTGAGCAGGATCGTGTCGGAGAGGAACCGGTGCAGCTCGGTGAGGTTGGCCGGGCCGCCGTGCGCGAGGTAGGTGTGCGCCTCCGCGGCCACCCCGGCGGGCACGGTCGAGCGGCGCATCAGCTCCGCGTCGGGTGCCTGCTCACCGCCGAGGAGTACGACCGGCAGTGTCCCGGCCAGCAGCGCGTCGAGCCCTTCCTCCCAGGCCCGGTAGCCGCCGAGGATGCGTACGACCACCAGGTCGGCGCCGTCGAGCAGGGCCGGCAGATCCTCGACCGAGGTACGGGCCGGGTTGGCCAGCCGGAAGTCGGCGCCACTGGCCCGGGCGCTGAGCAGGTCGGTGTCCGAGGTGGAAAGAAGCAGGATCATCGGGCACCGCGCAGGGCGTGGCGTGGCATGGTGGTTCCTCCCTCGGGGTCCGCGCCCCGGGTTCGTCGGTTGCGGCCCGGCGCGGGCCCTTCGGGTCCGTTCCCTGCCGCGCGGTGACCTGGAGTCTCCTGGCTCCCGGATCGTCGCTCGCCCCGGTCTTCCCGCCCGTGTGGGCCGTGACCATGTCGGGGTCCGCTCCCCGGTAACAGTGGCGGGACCGCGCCGGGATCACACCGGCTTCCTCCACCTGTCGCCGCGTTTCAGCGGCTCCCACTCTCACGAGTCGGACCCCGGTTCGTCAAGCCGCGCCCGACAGGGGTGCTGGTGCGGCGGCCGGCGTGCCGGTCGGCTGGCCCTGCCCAGGCCGTAGTATCCGCCGGGTGTGGTCACCACGAGGGCGGTCGGCACCGGACGCCTGTCCGGGGGCGCTGCGCGTACATGTCGCCGCCGACGGCAACCTGGCCCGGGTCCGGGTGCCCGGTGGGCGGTTGCACGCCGACCAACTGGCCGTGCTGGCCGCCGCCGCGTCCGAACTGGGCGATGGCGGGCTGGAGCTGACCTCGCGCGGCAACGTGCAGCTTCGGGGCCTGCCGGCGGGTGCGGAGCGGGAACTGGCCGCCCGGCTCTGGGCCACGGGCCTGTTGCCGTCAGAAACTCATGAACGCGTACGCAACGTGATCGCTTCCACACTCAGCGGCAGAGCCGAGGGTGGACAATTTGATCTCCGGGGCCTGGTGGACGAGCTTGACCAGGGGTTGTGTGCCGACCCGGCGCTCGCCGACCTCCCCGGCCGGTTCCTGTTCACGGTTGACGACGGCCGCGGTGACGTGACCGGCTTCGGTGCGGACGTGGGTCTGCTCGCCGTGGCGTCGGACACCCTCGCGGTGCTGCTGGGCGGCACCGACACGGGCGTGCGGGTGCCTCCGGCGGCCGGCGCGAGCACCGCCCTGCGGGCAGCGCATGCCTTCCTCGCCGAGTACGCGGCGCAGGGCGGCACCGCCTGGCGGCTGGCCGAACTCGACGACGGTGTACGGCGGGTGGCGCACCGGCTACGTACGGCACTCGACCCGGCGTTTGTCGGATCACCCGGCGGGCTCGCTCCCGCGCCCGCACCGACCCGTTCGCCGGTCGGCCGGATCGCCCAGATCGACGGGCGGCAGGCGCTGGCTCTGACGGTGCCGCTCGGCCGGCTCACCGTGGCGCAGGTCGACGTGCTCGAAGCGACGGCACGGGCCGCTGCTGACGAGATCAACATCACTCCGTGGCGCACCGTCGTCGTACCCGATCTGGGCACCGGCGAGGCTGAGCGCCGGCTGGCCGCGCTCACGGCCGAGGGACTGGTGGCCGACGCCTCCGCCGGTTGGGTCGGGGTGACCGGCTGCGCCGGGCGCCCTGGCTGCGCCAAGGCGCTCGCCGACGTACGGGCCGACGCGAACCGGGTGCATCGGGCGGCGGCACCGGGTCCGACGGGCCTGCCGGTGCACTGGGTGGGTTGCGAACGGCGCTGCGGCCGGCCGGCGGACCGGCATGTCGAGGTGCTGGCGACCGTTGACGGATACCAGGTCAGCCTGGACGGTCGACCGCGCCCGCGGTCGGCGACGCTGGACGAGACCGCTGCCGCGATCGCGGCGGCACGGAGGGGTACGTGATCGACTACGTCCGCGACGGCGCGGAGATCTACCGCCGGTCGTTCGCCACGATCCGCGCCGAGGCGGACCTGTCGGGCCTGCCCGCCGATGTCGCCACGGTGGTCGTACGCATGATCCATGCCTGCGGCATGGTCGACCTGCCGACGGATGTCGGCTACTCCCCCGACGTGGTCTCCGCCGCGCGGGCGGCGCTCCGCGCGGGTGCGCCGATCCTCTGCGACGCCGAGATGGTCGCCTCCGGTGTGACCCGCAGCCGGCTGCCCGCCGACAACGAGGTGATCTGCACCCTGCGCGACCCTCGGGTACCGGCCCTGGCGGCCGAACTCGACACCACCCGCAGCGCCGCCGCCCTCGAACTCTGGGGTGACCGGCTCGACGGCGCGGTGGTCGCGGTCGGCAACGCGCCGACCGCCCTGTTCCGCCTGCTGGAGCTGATCGACGCGGGAGCCGGACGACCGGCTGCCGTGCTCGGCATACCGGTGGGTTTCATCGGTGCGGCCGAGTCCAAGCAGGCGCTCGCCGCACATCCGGCCGGACTGGAATACCTGGTCGTGCACGGCCGGCGCGGTGGCAGCGCGATGACCGCGGCGGCGATCAACGCCATCGCCAACGAGAAAGAGTGACCAGGGTGGACAGCGGCACGCCGGTGGGGCGGCTCTACGGGGTGGGACTCGGGCCGGGCGACCCGGAACTGGTGACGGTGAAGGCCGCCCGGCTGGTCGAGCGGGCGGACGTGGTCGCCTACCACAGTGCGCGGCACGGGCGCAGCGTCGCCCGGATGATCGCCGAACCGTACCTGCGGGACGGGCAGATCGAGGAGGCCCTGACCTACCCGGTCACCACGGAGAAGCCGGAACACCCGGGCGGCTACCGCGCCGAGATCGAGGAGTTCTACGCCGACTGCGCGGCCCGGCTCGCCGCGCACCTGGACGCCGGGCGGGACGTGGTGGTCCTCTGCGAGGGCGATCCGTTCTTCTACGGCTCCTACATGCACATGCACAAGCGGCTTGCCGGCCGCTACCCGACCGAGGTGGTACCGGGCGTGACCTCGGTGAGCGCCGCCGCCGCCGTACTCGGGCGTCCGCTGGTCGAGCGGGACGAGACCCTGACCATCCTGCCCGGCACCCTGCCGGCCGAGGTGCTGGCGCAACGGCTGGCGGCGACCGACTCAGCCGCGATCATGAAACTGGGCCGCACCTTCGGCAACGTCCGCGCGGCACTCGCCGAGGCGGGCCGGCTGGACGAGGCCTGGTACGTCGAACGTGCCACCACCGACCAGCAGCGCTCGGCCAAACTGGACGAGGTCGACCCCGAGACGGTGCCGTACTTCTCCCTGGCCCTGCTGCCGAGCCGGGTGCACGAACGTACCCGGGCCGAGTTGGCGGGCGAGGCGGCACCGGTCACCGTTGTCGAGTCGTCTCCGGTCGAGCCGGCCGGGCTCGGCGAGGTGGTGGTGGTCGGGCTCGGACCAGCCGGACGGGAGTGGCTGACCCCGCAGGCACGGGCCGCGCTCGACAGTGCCGACGACTTGGTCGGGTACGGGCCCTACCTGGACCGGGTGCCGGCCAACCCGCGCCAGCGACGGCACGCCTCGGACAACCGGGTGGAGGCGGAACGAGCCGAGTTCGCCCTCGACCTGGCCCGGCGCGGGCGGCGGGTCGCGGTGGTCTCCTCGGGTGACCCGGGCGTCTTCGCGATGGCCGCCGCCGTGCTGGAGGTCGCCTCCGAGCCGAAGTGGACCGACATTCCGGTACGGGTGCTGCCGGGGCTGACCGCCGCGCAGGCGGTGGCGAGCCGGGTCGGTGCCCCACTCGGGCACGACTACTGTGTGCTGTCGCTGTCCGACCGGCTCAAGCCGTGGGAGGTCATCACCAAGCGGCTGGCCGCGGCGGCGAGTGCCGACCTGGTGATCGCGATCTACAACCCGGGCTCGAAGAGTCGGGTCTGGCAGGTGGCGGCGGCCAAGGAACTGCTGTTGGAACACCGGTCCCCGGAGACTCCGGTGGTGCTCGGCCGGGACGTCGGCGGTTCCGGCGAGCGGGTACGGGTGGTCCGGCTCGCCGATCTGGACCCGGCCGAGGTCGACATGCGTACGCTGCTCCTGGTCGGCTCCTCCACCACGCAGGTGGTCTCCCGGGGCGGTGCCGGCCCGGTGGTCTTCACGCCTCGGCGTTATCCGGCCTGACTCCCGCAACGCTGATCGGCCGGGGTACGCGGTTCACCACCCCGGCCGGTCAACGGCGACCGTTCAGGACGCCAGCGCGGCGTCGGCGGCCCGCACCTGCTTGTGGAACCGCAGGTGCACGTACAGCTTCTCCTCGCCGATCCTGGTCTTGGCCCAGACACCCCTGACCGGCCCGAGCCGGGTGTGGCGGGGCAGCCGGGCGAGCACCTTCGTCGGGGTGGTGCCGTTGACGCCGCCGGCCTCCATCACCACCACCGCGTCGCCCGTCACGGCGACGATCCGGCGCTTCGCCAGGGTGAGTGCGCCGAGGATGCCAGCCAATAACCTGGAGCGGTGACAGACCAGGAGACGACGTTGGCGACGGCCGGTGGGGTAGGACCGGGGCCGGCACGCCGAGCGGGCGCGGTTCGGCCACCACCGAGGGGCCCGACCTCGGCCGGACCCCTCGGGTGGAACACTCACGCAATCGCTGGCCGCACGGCCTACCAGGACTGCCGATCGTACAGAGCCCCGATGCCGCCGTCGCTCATAACGCCCTGGTACAACTCCAGGTCGTCGACGGCGCCATAGAGCCACTCCGCTGGGCCCGCCGATGTGGTCGCCCGGCCCACCAGCAACGGACCCGAGGCTTGCCACGGCTTCCACGCCGGATCGAGCGTCACCGTCTGGGCGAGCGCTCCGTCCACGTAGAGCCGAGCCTCGGACCGGGTCGCGTCGAGCACCCCGACCAGGTGGTGCCACCCGGTCGGATTCAGGGCCGCCACCGTCGCGTACGTGGTCTCCGCGTCGTTCTCGCCACTGGGATCGGCGCGAATCTTGAAGACCCACTCACCGCCATCAGCCGGGCGGTACCCCAACTGGAAGGCGCTAGAGCCGGTCGAGTCCTGGGAGACGACCGTCTGCTCTCCCTGTGCGGAGTCGAGCTTGGCCCACACGGACACGGTGAACGACTGGTCCGTGCGCAGTACCGGGCTGTCCTGCCACACCGGACTGCCCGGCTCACCGATGTTCGTCTGCGACCGGCCGTACTCCTTGGTCGCCATGCCGTAGTACGGGTCGAACGGATCGTCGGTCCAGTGCGTTCCGTCCAGCAGCAGTCCGTCGCCGACGTGTCCGAAACCGACGAAACTGCCCTGGGCCAACCCGAGCTGACGCCCGAATGGGCTGTAGTCGGGCGCGTTGCAGACCAAGGGGTCGGTCGACTCCTCGTAGCAGGAGCTGGCGCCCGAAAAGCCCCACAACCCGACCTGGCTCGGTTCGAAAAACCCTGTCCGCTCCACGCCGCCGGATTCGGGGTCGGTCGCGGGCCGGCCGAAGAAGTCGGCGGTGGTGAGGGCCCGATCGTAGACCTGCACGAGCCTGAGGTTGCCCTGCCACCACGACGAGTCCGATCGGCCGAGCCGGAACTCTCCCGCCGGGTCGTCGAAGGTGGTGACCCCGTTGGCGGTCCCCTCCAGGCTGCCGTTGACGTAGAGCTTCAGGGTCTGGTCAGCGGCGTTGTGCACCGCCGCCAGGTGGGTCCAGAGGCCCGGCTTCGGCACCGAGGTCGACCGGGCTTCGGCCCACTCGACCTGGGGCGAGGCCGCCTTGGACGGCATCCGCACCGACCACCGGTTGGTGTCCCGCTGGTAGCCGAAAACGAGTGGGTCAAGACCGCTGCCGTCCATGCTGGCCAGGGTCCGGTCCACGGACGTGTCGGTCAGCCGGACCCAGGCGGCGATCGCGAAGGTTCCGGCGGTGTCGACAACCGCCGGCGACGCCGACAGGTAGGACGAGTGCCCGTCGAAGTCGACCGTCTCCGCGCCGATCAGGCGAGCGCCGTTCGCCCAACCGATGTTCGTGCCGGTGAGCGGCGTCGCGCCGCCGAGCCCAGGCCACTGGTCGGCCAGCGCCTGTTCCCGGGTCGTGCCGGGCATGGACTCCAGCCCCCATCGAGCCGTCGCCTCCCGCGGCGTCAGGATGGAGAAATCCACCGAGCCGTAGCCCTTGTGGAAGTTGTCGTCGACCGCCGTGACATAGAGCGTGTTGAGGCCGTACGAGGGCACGGTCAGTGTGACCGTGGCCGAGCGGATGGTGGTTCCGGTCGCGGCAACCTCATTGGCCACGGCGGTCCAGCCGTAGCGGAAGATTGTGACCTTCGGCTCCGTGGAGGAGATGGTGAAGGTCGCCGGCTTACCCGGACCGTCAGGTAACGAATCGATCGTCACCGACACCTGTATTCCCTGATCCGCTGCCGCCAGCGCGGGCGTACCGAGCACCATCGACAGGGCAACCATGATCCCTACGACGATCCTTGACCCGAGGCTTGCGTGTATCGACCCGTCGGGACGACTGCTCGCCATGACACCTCCCGTGATTTGTACCAGACGTTCGTGATTGACCGGCGCCGCGCACTGCGCAATCAAGATCACGGGAAGTGAGTGTCACAGGTCCGGCGTGCCTGGGCCAGTGATTTGATCAAGCACACTGGACCGGCGTCGATCGTGGCTCCGCCCCCTACGCCACCTGGCCGATCAACATGGCCAGCTCAGCCACCTTGGGGTCCCCGGTCTGCTCCGCCGCCCGCTCGGCGACCCGGCGCAGGTCCGTCAACCGGATCTCCTCCCCGGCCGGAATACGCCGCAGCGCCTCGGCGAAGTACCCGGCCGCGTAACACACCCACAGTCGAGGGGAGGCCAGTTCGAACCGCCCGTCGAGGTTCCCGACCGTGACCGACTCGTACGTCTCGGCCGCCGTCCGGTCCTGCGGGTCGAGCCAGCGCACCCGTACCTGGGCCGCACGCGCCGAGGCGGGCCGCTCACCGTTGAGCCGCACCTCGTAGAGCGCGGTGACACTGTGGCCTGGTCCCACCTCGCCTCCGTCGACCCGGTCGTCCCGGAAGTCGTCGTCGGCGAGCGCGCGGTTCTCGTACCCGACCAGCCGGTAGGAGCTGACCGTGGCGGGGTCGAACGTCACCTGCACCTTGGCGTCCAGTGCCCGTACGGTCAACGTCGCCGGCAACTGCCGTACGAAGACCTCCCGCGCCTGCGTGCGGTCGCCGACGTACACCACGAACCCGTCGCCACGGTCGGCCAACCGCTCCATCAGGGCGTCGCCGTACTCGCTGCCGACACCGACCCCGAGCAGCGCGATCTCCTTGTCCGCCTCCTCCCGGACCCGCCGCAGGATGGCATCGGCACCGATCTCCCCGGAGTTCGCCAAACCGTCGGAAAGGACGATCACCCGGTTCGTCTGGCCGGCGCGGAAGCCTTCCCGGGCCACCTGGTAACCGAGCACCAGTCCCGCCTCCAGGTTCGTGAAGCTCTCCGGTCGCAACGAGTCGATGGCGGAGTGCAGTCGCTCCGCGTCGGAGACACGGGTCATCTCCTGGACCACCCGGGCCTCGCCACTGAACGCCACGATGGCCACCGATTCGGTACGCCGAAGCTGGTCGACGAGGGTGTGCAGCGCATCCCGCACCAGGTCGAGCCGGCCGGGCTCAGCCATCGAACCGGAGGTGTCCACGACGAAGGTCAGGGCGGCGTCCGGTCGGTTCTCCGCCTCGTCCGAACGGGTTTGCAGCCCGACCCGCATCAGCCGCAGTTCGTCGTCGACGGTGGTCCCGTGATTGGTCGGTGGGCGCGCACCGTCGATGTGCACCGCGAAACCGTCTCCACCCGGTTCCGGGTAGTCCTGCTCGAAGGAGTTCACGAACTCCTCCGGCCGCACCTTGTCCCGCTCCGGCCACCGGCCCTCCCGGAGCAGGCGCGAGGCGTAACCGTACGACGCGGTGTCGACGTCGACGGCGAAAGTCGACTCGGGGTCGTACTCGGTGGACGAGCCCTGTTTTCCGGGCCACTGGCTGTCCTCGTCCTCACCCCGGGAGACCGGGGGGCGCCCCGACCCGTGGTCGTCCTCGCTGTCGGCGGAACAGCCGACCAGGGTGGTGGACACGGTCAGGGCCAGGATGCCGAGCAGAACCGCCAGTGGAGCCGATCGGCGGGTGGAAGCCATCGCCTACCTCCGATGCACGTCGGTGATGAAAGGCCCGGGACCGACAGATTCGGCACCGGTTCGGCGGAACCGCGCGCTGACGTCAATCAGTCGCCGCGCGCCGCCGTTCCTGCCATTGCGTCAGAAAGAAACAGCGCGCGGTGCGCCGGTTACCGAGCCGACACCCAAACGTGAGCCTCGTGACCGGCCCGTACGCAGAACGTGACCCCGCGATGGTTGCCGAAGAGACCTGCCGGGCAGGGCAACCCGCACGCTTTCCCGCACCCGCGTCGGCAACATCGCCGGATCCCCGGCCCGAAGACCCCGGCTCCGAGCCACAGGGGTAGGCGTTCAACGACCAGGGGCGATGGATTCGGGAACCGGGCGACACCACGGTAAGCCGGAGTTAAGTCGCTGTTTTAGCGACGTGTTAGCAGGTCGAACCATGCTTCTGACACCTCCTGGGGCAGCGCCCACGGGTGACAGAAACTCCACATTGTCCCTCGTGGGGTTGGCCGCCGCATCGGAGGCACATTGCGTCATGTCAACTATCGCCCAGGGCGATGAGCGGGGAGAGTCACGAATGAATGCAAGATCACGACTGCTGGCGGTCGCCGCCAGCGTCACAATGTCCGTCGTCGTCCCCTTCGGATCGGGGATCGCCTCGGCCGCGGCCAACGGGCCCTCGATCGTCGTCGTTTCCACGGCTCCGACCAACGGGCTGGCGCCGGTCACGGTGCCCGGGACGAACGCACCGCACTCGTACCAGATCGCCGCCGCCGTTCCCCCTGGCGGAAGTCTGAGCCCGGTGAAGAGTACGGAGAAGACGGCGCAGGGCGACGCCTCCTTCTCCAGCGAGGTCCTCGTCAGGGACGCCACTGGCAAGGTCGTCGGAGCGTACGACGCCCCGTACGCGATCGACGCGAAGGGGAGCCTGCTTCCCGCGACGTATCGCATCGTGGGCACCAATCTCGTACAGACGGTCCCGTTCGACCGCACGACCGCATTCCCGGTGAGTGTTCTGCTCTCCGACTATGCACCGGTCACGCTGGGCCTGGGCGGACCCACGATCATGGCCTCGTTGGTGACCGTGCCATCGAACTACGTGTACGACCCCAGTCGCGGATCCCTTCACGACTACTGCACGAGCTCGCCGGACTCGTACCTCTTCGCGGACTTCCGTGGGCCGTGCGCCCGGCACGACCTGTGTTACGAGGCCCCGGGAAACCACAAGTCAGCGTGCGACAACACGTTTTTCAGCCACCTGGTGAACAACTGCGACTACGCCTACGGCTCGTTGAACCCCCTCAGGTACAGCTGCCGCGTCGTCGCTGGCGAGTACTGGGCCGCGGTCACGGCCTTCGGCGACGACACCTGAGCCGAGGATCCGCGTCGCGGCCGGTCGTCTCGCCACAAACGGTAGGTGCCTGACCGCGCACAATCGTTCGGAGCAGGTTTCCGGCCAGACAGCGGTCGACTCCGACTCGTTGTCGATCGGAAGCCTGCTCCGTCGACTCGCACTCTGCTGAATCATTTTCCAACGACGTGGACAATCAAGGAAGGATCAACCGTGGACCACCGCCGTATACCCTGTGGACCTCACCACGGTCCGTCCCGGATCGTTCAGGAGCGGAGGTCCCTGTGCGACTGATAAAGCTTGGCGCATTCTCTGCAATTGCCGGACTGGTCGGCGCGCTCGTCAATCTGTGGGCGAGAGAGGAATTCCCCGAAAGCTGGGGTGGCCCGAACATCGGCGGCGGAATGCTGCAACTCCTGTTCTACGCGCTGATCGTCGTCGGAGTCATCCTGGCAATCGCCGGTGGGCTCGCGGCGCGGAGACGAGACTAGGACGGCCGATCCCGTACGCCCTGGGGTGAGAAGTCGAGCCCACACGACGGAAGGGCCCGAGAGCGGCAGTTCGCCTCCCTCGGGCTCGCCTCGTCGGTTCCTAGTCCCCCAGTCCCTGGAGTAGCCGGGCGACGTCACCGGAACGCGTGTCGTCTCCCAGGCCGGTGTACAGATCGAACGCTTCGGTCCACGTGCGTCGGGCAGTGGACGGGTCACTCTCCCGGTACGCCGCACCGGTGATCGTCAGTGCGCCGGCGAGGAAGGAGGGCCAGCCCCGGGTTCGCCACAGCCGCACCGACTCCTCCAGGTGCGTGATCGCCTCGTCCGGCCGTCCCCGGGCCAGCGCGACCTCGCCGAGCACCTGGAGCGCGTCCGCGATGTGATGGGTCATCGTGTACTCCCGTCCCATCGCGAGGGAGGTCGCCGCCGCTTCCCGGGCCGCCCGCGGATCACCGCCGCGTAGGTGGACACGGGCCAGCGCCAGCATGGTCAACACCTCGGCGTAGTGGTCACGGTAGCGCCCGGAGATCACCAGCGACTCGGCGAGAGCCTTCCGGCTGGAGTCGAGATCCCCCGCCTCCCGGTAGGCGATGCCCAGAAACTGCTGCACGGTCGACTCGTAGCGCGAGCTGCCCAGTACGCGAGACAACTCCAGGGCCGTGTGGAGATGGGTGAGCACCCGCTCCAGCCGCGTCTGCTCGCTGTACGCGAGCGCGAGCGCGACATGGGCGCGGGCCTGCCCGCCGAGATGGCCGGTCTCCTCGGCGAGACGGAGCGAGTCCTGCGCCATCGCCATCGCCTCCTCGACGGCGCCCTGTGCGGTGAGCCCCCAGGAACAGATGACGGCGGCATCCGCCATGCCCCGCCGCTCCCCCAGCTTGGAGAACATCTCCAGCAGCCGGGCTCCCTCCGCCCGCAACACCGTCATCGCCTCGCCGGCCCCCTGGGTGCCGTTCCAGGTGCGTACGTCGACGAGCCCGCGCAACATGACGGCCTCGCCGAGCAGGTTGCCGTTATGACGGCAGGTTTCGATCACCAGCTCGTTGGTGGCGATCCATTCGACGTACATCCCGCGAATGTCGAAGTACTTCTCCAGGCACCCGGCCAGCCCGAAGGCGAGCTCGTCCAGGCCAAGGTCGCAGGCCTGGCGGATCAGGGCCCGCAACGCCGACCGCTCGGCGTCGAACCAGTCCAGTGCCTCGAACCGTGGCATGGACCCGTCGGTGACGAACCCGATCGGGGTGCGGGGCGCGGACCCGTGGATCGGCGCGTAGCAGGGGCCGGGCACGTCGGTTGCCATCCGCTCGGCGAACGCCAACCAGGCCCCGTGGCCCCGGGCCAGCACCGCCGCGCAGCCGTCGGCGCCCTCCTCGGCCTCGGCGCGCTCCCGTGCGTAGAGCCGCACGAGATCATGGAAACGGTAGCGGATCTGCCCGATCCGGTCGGGCGCCGACATCGCCAGCAGTTGCGCGTCGACCAGCGCGTCGACGTGCTCGGTGGCGTCGTCGAGGGAGATGCCGAGTAGGCAGGCCGTCAGCCAGTGCGGGAAGTCCTGCGTGGTGAAGAGCCCGAGCATCCGGAACAGCCGCCGGGCCGTGTCGGGCAGGCCCTGATAGCTCAGCGTCAGGGACGCGCGGACCTCCAGGTCCCCGGTGGCCAGTCGGTCCAGGCGACGCCGTTCGTCGGCGAGCAGCCCGGCGAAGTACGCCAGGCGCCAGCCCGGCCGGGCCATGAGACGGGCGCCCGCGACCCGTACGGCCAGGGGCAGGCCGCCACAGAGTCGTACGATCTCGGCCGCGTCGGCCTGCTCCGACGCGACCCGCTGCTCGCCGGTGATCCGGCCCAGCAGACGCAGCGAGTTGTCCGGGTCGAACACGTCCAGGTCGATCCAGCGTGCGCCCTCGACCCCGGTCAACCGGGATCGACCGGTGACCAGTACCGCACAGGTTGACGCGCCGGGCAGCAGCGGCCGGATCTGCTCCTCGGAGGCGGCGTTGTCCAGCACGACCAGCACTCGTCGGTCGGCGAGCCGGCTGCGGTAGAGGGCGGCCCGTTCCACCACGTCGTCGGGGACGGCCCGGTTGTCGACGCCCAGTGAACGGAGGAACCGGGCGAGGACCTCGCCCGGTTCCAGCGGGCGTGGCTCTGAGCCACGCAGGTTCACGTAGAGCTGACCGTCGGGGTAGGCGGTGGCGGCCAGGTGCGCCACGTGCACGGCGAGCGCGCTCTTGCCCACCCCGCCCATGCCGGCGATGGCCGCGATCATCAGGGCGTTCGAGCCGCCGGTCAGCAGCGTGTGCACCTCTTCGACCAGCCTCTCCCGGCCGGTGAAGTCGGCGATGTCCGGCGGCAACAGCGATGGCACCACCCACGCGTCGCGTCGCGGTACGCGGACCGCCTCCGGTGACCCGTCGCCGTCGGGGTCGCCGTCGCGCTCGGGCACCTCGTCGCGCAGTACCCGCAGGTGCGCGGCCCGTATCTCCTGGGCCGGTTCCACGCCGAGTTCGTCGACCAGGCGGTCACGCACTTCGGCGAAGAGACGTAGCGCCGTGGCCCGCTCACCGCATCCGGCGAGGGCCAGTATCAGTCGGGCGTGCACCCCTTCGTGGTAGGGCGCGTCCTGCGCGAGGTGACGTAGCGGCGCCACGGCCCGCTCGTACCGGCGTAGCTCGATGGCGATGTCGGCCAGTAGCAGGGCGGCGGCCAGTCGCTGCTGGCCGGCCTCGACGGCTACCGGGTGGTCGCGTAGCCGGGGGTTGGCGTCGGCCAGCACCGGGCCGCGCCACCAGAGCAGTGACTGGTCGAGCAGGTCCAGGGCCTCGTCGGGGCGCTGATCCCGCAGCGTCCTGGCCCGCGCGAGCATGGCGGTGAAGCTGGCGAGGTCGACCTGGTCGTCGCCGAGGCGCAGCCGGTAGCCGGCGTGGTCGAGTTGGATCACCCCGCCGGGCGAGCGCTGGGCGCGGGCCGGCTCCAGCATCGTGCGAAGCTGCCCGACCGCCATGTGGATCTGGGTGACCGCCGTCTTGGGCGGCTGGGTTCCCCAGAGCACCTCGACGATCTCGTCGCGGGCGACCGACGCGTTGAGCCGTAACGCCAGCATTCCGAGCAGTCCGCGCTGGGCCGACGTGGCGAAGGTGACCGCCCGGCCGCCACGGCTCACCGTGAGCGGCCCGAGTACGTCGACCCGGAGGCGGTCGCCGCCGGGCCGGCTCTCGACCCGGGCCGCCGACAGCAGTTCGTCCCGGTCGGCGGCCGACAGGTCGAGTGCCACCGCCAGCCGCCGCAACGAGTCGGCGTGCGGCTGGCGCACCCGATCCTTCTCGATGTCGCGCAGTGCCCGGACGCTGACGCCGCTGCGCCCCGCCAGCGCGTCCTGGGTGAGCCCGACCCTTCGGCGGTGGTGCGCGACCAGTTCGCCGACGTGGATCCGGGACGCGGCATCCATACCAAATCACTCCCGCGCCGATGAGTCCCGCAGCAGCTTTTGCCGCACGGCGTGATATCTGCCGGCGCCGATTCTGCCGGTTCGCTGCTTCGCGGTCCAGGGCTGAAGCTGATCGTGCTGGTCAGCGATGCCTTCGTCGGCGCGCCGGGCAGAGGCCCCGGTCGTAGATCGAGATAGCCGCGGCTGAGTGACAGGACCTAGACCGCCCAACGAACCGTGGCGGATGTCGACGGCTCAGTCAACGGCTACGAAAGCGCTTAGTGGCGAAGGGGATTCTTGGTTCAGATCGGTGACGGGAGGAGTGACAGGGCCCACCACCTTGTCAGCCACCGATTTCGCTCCACAGGCGACATACGTGGTACGGGGGCGGGCCCGGTGGTCGGCACGATCGGCGATCATCGGGCCCGATGTATCCCAGCGAGCACCGCCGCGTGCGGGCGCACCTCAGCAGCTCGAAACGATCGCACCACGGTCTCCAGGTCCCGGTGACGAGCCGCGGCCAGGCGCGACTACGAACCCGGGGTGGCCCCCAGCGTGGAGAGCCAGGAGACGACATCCTCGATGTGCTCCACCCGGTCGGCGGGAGGGGTCGGCGGGCGGTCGACCAACACCACCGGGAGGCCCAACTCGCGGGCCGCCTCCAGCTTCGCGGCCGTCATCGTGCCGCCGCTGTCCTTGGTGACCAGCACCTCGATCTCGTACCGGCGCAACAACTCCCGCTCACCGGCGACGGTGAACGGCCCCCGGTCCAACACCACCGCCAGGCGGCGTGGCAGCGGCGGGTCCGGTGGGTCCACCGAGCGAACCAGGAACCAGTGTCGGTCCAACCCGGCGAAGACGGCGACGCTCTGCCGCCCGGTACTGAGGAAGACCCGCTCCCCCAGCCCGGCGATCGTCCCGGCGGCGGCCTCCAGTGACGGCACCCGCCGCCAGTCGTCACCGGGCCGCTCGGTCCAGCCCGGTCGGCGTACGACCAGCAGCGGCAGCCCGACCTCCGCACAGGCGGTCACCGCCGAGGTGCTGATCCGGGCGGCGAACGGGTGGGTCGCGTCGACCACCGCGCCGACCCGCTCCCGGCGCAGCCACTCGGCCAGCCCCGCCGGCCCGCCGAACCCACCGACCCGGACCTCCCCGTCGGGCAGTGCCGGTCGGGCCACCCGGCCGGCGAGCGAGGTCACCACCCGCAGGTCCGGCCGCTCCCGGGCCAGCAGCGACGCCAGGCGACGGGCCTCCCCGGTGCCGCCGAGCAGGAGCACGGTGAACCCGCTCATCGGACCCCCCGCTGCGTCGATCTCCGGTCGACCGGCATGCTGGGCCGGTGACCAGCGGCAAGACGTCGACCCCGCTGCGGTACGGCTGGACGACCGGTGCCTGCGCCACCGCGGCCACCACCGCCGCGTACACCGCTCTGCTCACCGGTTCCTTTCCGGACCCGGTGGAGATCACCCTGCCGAAGGGACAGCGGCCGTCGTTCGCGCTGGCCCGGGAGGCACTGGACGACCGGATGGCGCTGGCCGGGGTGGTGAAGGACGCCGGAGACGACCCCGACGTCACGCACGGCGCGCTGGTCTACGTCACCGTACGGCCGGCACCGGCCGGCGCCGGGGTGGTGTTCCAGGCCGGCCCGGGGGTCGGCACGGTGACGAAGCCGGGCCTGCCCCTGCCGGTCGGCGAACCGGCGATCAACCCCGTCCCCCGGGAGATGATGCGCCGGGCGGTGGCGGAGGTGGCGGACCGGCACGGCGGCACCGGAGACGTCTTCGTGGAGGTCTCGGTCGAGCGGGGCGAGGAGCTGGCCCGGCACACCTGGAACCCCCGGCTCGGCATCCTCGGCGGGCTCTCCATCCTCGGCACCACCGGGATCGTGGTGCCGTACTCCTGCTCGGCCTGGATCGACAGCATCCGGCGCGGCATCGACGTGGCGCGTGCCGCCGGACACCCGCACGTCGCCGCCTGCACCGGCAGCACCTCGGAACGGGTCGCCACAGAACTGTACGGGCTGCCCGAGGACGCGCTGCTGGACATGGGTGACTTCGCTGGCGCGGTGCTGAAGTACCTGCGCCGGCACCCGATTCCCCGGCTCACCGTGGCCGGCGGCATCGGCAAGCTGACCAAGCTCGCCAACGGCCACCTGGACCTGCACTCCGGCCGCTCGCAGGTGGATTTCCACGCCCTGGCGGAGCTGGTCGCACAGGCCGGCGCGGACACGGCGCTGGTCGAGGGGGTACGCGGCGCGAACACCGCGCTGGACGCGCTGCGGCAGTGTCAGGCGGTCGGGCTGCCCTTGGGTGACCTGGTGGCCGCCGGGGCCCGGAACACCTCGATGGAGGTGCTGCGCGGGGCGGACGTGGCCGTCGACGTGGTGGTGATCGACCGCGCCGGCACCATCGTCGGCCGGACCCGCTGACCGGTGCGCTGGCTCCGCTGACTGACCGGCCCGCCCCCTCCGCCCCGGGACGGAATCAGGCACGGCAACGGTCGGTCGAGTAGAGGTGGCTGTCCGGAAACGCGGCGGCGGTGAGGACCGAACCGACGACGACCACGGCGGTACGGACGATCCCCGCCGACCGGACCTGCCCGGCGATGTCGGCCAGCGTGCCCCGCAACACCAGTTCGTCCTCCCGGCTCGCCCGCGCCACCACCGCTACCGGGCAGTCGGCGCCGTAGTTCGGCACCAGTTCCTCCACCAACTCCTCGATCCGCT
Source organism: Micromonospora sp. NPDC050417 (assembly GCF_044458865.1). Lineage (NCBI taxonomy): Bacteria > Bacillati > Actinomycetota > Actinomycetes > Micromonosporales > Micromonosporaceae > Micromonospora > Micromonospora sp. NPDC050417. Next base: position 75,656 of record NZ_JBITIH010000017.1, on the reverse strand, counting down.
GCACCGCCAGGTGCAGCACGAGAGTCGCGCGGCTACGGCCGAGCGTGGCCAGGTCCTCCCCCGCCGGCATCGGGGTGGCCCGCGCGGCGGTCCGGGTCAGGATCACCGTCTGGCCGACGCCCGGCACGGTCAGCTCCCGACGCAGCGCCGCCGCCGCCGCCGCGAAGGCGGGGACGCCGGGCACCACCTCGTACGGGATGTCGAGCGCGTCGAGGCGACGCATCTGCTCCGCCACAGCGCTGAACACCGACGGGTCACCGGAGTGCAGCCGGGCCACATCCAGGCCGGCGCGGTGCGCGGCGAGCAACTCGGCCACGATCTCGTCCAGGTTCAGGTTCGCCGTGTCGACCAACCGGGCGTCCGGCGGGCAGTAGGCGAGCAACTCCGGCGGGACCAGGCTGCCCGCGTAGAGGCAGACCGGTGCCGCCGCCAACCGGTCCCGGCCACGGACCGTGATCAGATCGGCCGCGCCCGGACCGGCACCGATGAAGAAGACCGTCATGTTTTCGCCACCGTCCACTGGGTCACCGGCAGCATCGGCCGCCAACCGGTGAAGTTGCCAACCGGCGCCGCCCGCTGGACCGCCAACCGGATCAGGTCACCGCCGAGCCGCCCGTACGCGTCGCCGACGGTTCGTTCCGACTCCAGGGTGACCGCGTTGACCACCAGCCGCCCGCCCGGCCGCAGCGCCTGCCAGCACCGGTCGAGCAGACCGGGGACGGTCACGCCGCCGCCGACGAAGACCGCGTCGGGTGCTTCCAGCCCGGTCAGCGCCTCCGGTGCCGCGCCGCGTACGACACGTAACTCGGGCACGCCGAGCGCGGCGGCGTTGACCCCGATCCGGTCCGCCCGCACCGGGTCACGTTCGATCGCCACCGCCCGGCAGGACGGGTGCGTACGGAGCCATTCGATCGCGATGCTGCCGGCACCGCCACCGACGTCCCAGAGCAGTTGCCCGGGGGTGGGCGCGAGTCGGGCCAGGGTGACCGCGCGGATCTCACGTTTGGTGATCTGACCGTCGTGCTCGTACGCCTCGTCGGGCAACCCGGGGACGGGCGGGCGCGGCGGTGCCCCGGGGTCGGCCTGGCAGTGGGCCGCGACGATGTTGAGCGGGCCGACCTCTTCGTCCCACCGGGCGGCGGTGCCGGCGCGGATCCGCTCGTCCGGCCCGCCGAGCGACTCCAGTACGGTCACCGCGCTCCCGCCGTAGCCCCGGCTGGTGAGCAGGGCGGCGACCGCCGCCGGGGTGCGCCCGTCGGCGCTGAGGACGAGCAGCCGCCGGCCCGGGTGTACGAAGCGGTGCAGGCGTTCGACCGCCCGCCCGACCAGGCTCACCACCTCGACCTCGTCGAGCGGCCAGCCGAGCCGGGCGCAGGCGAACGAGACCGACGACGGGTGCGGCACGACACGTACCCGCTCGGGTCCGAGCAACCGGGTCAGCGTCGTGCCCACCCCGAAGAACATCGGGTCGCCGCTGGCCAGGACCGCGATCACCCGACCGGCGTGGGCGTCGAGCAGGCCGGGCAGCGCGGGCAGCATCGGCGACGGCCAGGCGATCCGTGTCGCGCTGGTGCCCGCACCGGACAGGTCGGCCGGCTCGGGAAGCAGCGCGAGCTGACGGGCGCTGCCGAGCAGCACCTCGGCCGAGCGCACGGCGGCGCGGGCCGGTTCGCTCAGCCCGGCCCAGCCGTCGGCGCCGATCCCGACGACGGTGACCACGGCCTCGGGCGACACCGGTCGATCGGCGTGCTCGGACACTGGGTGCTCAGACATTGCCGGGTGCTCGGACATTGCCGGGTGCTCGGACATTGCCGAGGATGCGGGTCACCCGGATCTCGATGACCACTCGCTCCGGGTTCGGACGCGGCTGGCGGTAACGCTGCGCGTAACGGCGTTCCGCGTCGGCCACCGTCGCGGGGTCGTCCCGGACCACCGCGTACCCCTCGATCGTCGACCAGCGGCGACCGTCGACCTGGCAGACCGCCACCGGGCCACCCTCGGCGCCGAGGTTGAGCACCTTGCGGGAGGTACGTGAGGAGATGACCCGGGCCAGGCCGGCGTCGGCGTCGAAGGTGGCGCCGACCGGCACCACGTGCGGCGTACCGTCGGCGCGGAGGGTGGTGAGGGTGCAGAGGTGCCGCTCCCGCCAGAACTGGGCGAGTTCCCCGTCTGCCGGATCGATCCGGTGGTCCACCTTGCCGCCGCCGCTCCCGGTCATGCGTGTCTCCTTGCTGTGCTGGTCCCCGTGGTGCTCGTCCGCGCTACGCGCGGGGTGCTGGTTCGCGTTGCCAGCGCCGGTGCTCGTCCGCGCTGGTGGCGCGGGTGCCGCTAACCGCCGTGGTGACGGTACGCGTCCACGTCACCGACCGGTCCGGCCACCGCCACCGTGGCGGCACCGCTGGCCCGCTTCGCCAGCAGCAGGACCGGCTCGGCGCCCCGGTCCCGTACGGCGCGCAGCGCGGCGGCCTCGGCCACGCTCGGCGTACCGGTTGCCGCGCGTACCAGCGCCGACGGGTGCGGCACCGCCTCCCGGGCCAGTTCCAGCGCCGGATAGCCGGCCAGTGGCCAACCCCGTCGGGCGGCGACCTCGACCACGCCCGGTTCGACCACCCGGCGGTCGACCGTGGCCAGCGCGACCACCCGCTCCGGCGCCAGCCCGATCGCGGTGAGCGCCGCACCGACCAGGGCGTCGAGTTCGTCGGTGTCCACGCCCGGCCGGGCACCGACGCCGACGATCAGCGACACGCGGCCACCAGGTTCCGGGCCAGGGACGGTGTTCCGGCCCAGTGCAGGTGCAGGTACGAGGCGTGCACGCCGCCGGAGACGAAGCCCTCGGGAGCGGCGTCCCGCCAGGCCCAGGCCGGTGCCGTACCGGCTCGGGGGGTGACGGTGGTGCGGTGGAACTCGTGCCCGGTGACCCGGGTGCCGGTCGGGGCGAGCACGCTGTCGTTCAGCGCGACCGCGTCCCGGTAGCCCAGGGTGAGCCGGTCGGTCATCACCGCCTCCGCGTCGAGCACCCCGCACATCGGCGCACCGTCCAGGCTCCGGCTGAGCCAGAGCAGGCCGGCACACTCGGCGGCGATCGGCGCCCCGGTCGCGGCGAGCCGGGCCACCTCGGCGCGTAGCGGCGCGTTGGCGGTGAGCTGTTCGGCGTAGACCTCGGGGAACCCGCCGCCCACCACCAGGGCTGCGGTGCCGGCCGGCAACTGTTCGTCGTGCAGCGGGTCGACCACGGCCACCTCGGCGCCGGCGGCGCGCAGGAGTTCGGTGGTTTCGGCGTATCCGAAGCTGAACGCCGGTCCACCGGCGATCGCGACCACCGGGCGGGCCCCGGCGACCTCGGCCGTCGGGGGCTCCCAGGCGCTCGCGGAGAGCGGCGGCGCGCTGCGGGCGACCGCCAGGACGCCATCCAGGTCCACACTCTCGCTGATCAGGCTCGCCAACGCGGCCACCGATTCGAGCGCCTCGGCCCGCCGCTCCACCGCCGGCACCAGGCCCAGGTGGCGGGAGGGGGCGGCGATCACCGCGTGCCGGCGTAGTACGCCCAGCACCGGCGTGCCGACCTCGGCGCAGGCGTCCCGGAGCAACTGCTCGTGCCGGTCGGAGCCGACCCGGTTGAGCAGGACGCCGGCGATCCGGACCGCCCCGGTCGCGGCCGAGCCGAACGACCGGAAGCCGTGCACCAGGGCGGCGACCGAGCGTGCCTGCGCGGAGGCGTCGACGACCAACAGCACCGGCGCGTCGAGCAGGGCCGCGACGTGGGCGGTGGAGCCGAAGTCACCCGCGCCGACGCGACCGTCGTAGAGGCCCATCACGCCTTCGACCACGGCGAGGTCGGCCCCGGTGGCGCCGTGCGCGAAGAGCGGCCCGACGAGTTCCTCACCGACCATCACCGGGTCGAGATTCCGCCCCGGCCGACCTGCCGCCAGGGTGTGGTAACCGGGGTCGATGTAGTCCGGGCCGACCTTGAAGCCGGCCACCCGTACGCCACGCGCGGCGAACGCGGCGAGCAGGCCGGTCGCGACGGTGGTCTTGCCGTGGCCGGAGGCCGGTGCCGCGATGACCAGTCGGGGTACGTTCACCACTCGATGCCCTGCTGGCCCTTACGGCCGGCGTCCATCGGGTGCTTGACCTTGGTCATCTCGGTGACCAGGTCGGCGAGGTCGACCAGGTCCGGATGGGCGTCCCGGCCGGTGATCACCACGTGCTGGTTGCCGGGCCGGTCGCGCAGCGTGGTGACCACGTCCGCGATGTCGATCCAGCCCCACTTGATCGGGTAGGTGAACTCGTCCAGCACGTAGAAGCGGTACGCCTCGGCGGCGAGATCCCGCTTGATCTGGGCCCAGCCCTCGGCTGCCTCGACCGCGTGGTCACGCTCGGTGCCGGGGCGTTGGATCCAGGACCAGCCCTCGCCCATCTTGTGCCAGACCACGTTGCCGCCCTGGCCGCTCTCGCCGAGGGTACGCAGGGCGGTCTCCTCGCCGACCTTCCACTTCGGACTCTTCACGAACTGGAAGACGGCGATCGGCCAGCCCGCGCTCCACGCCCGCAGCGCCATCCCGAACGCGGCGGTCGACTTGCCCTTGCCCTGACCGGTGTGGACGGCCAGGACCGGCTGGCGGCGCCGGGCGCGTGTGGTCAGACCGTCGTCGGGTACCTGTTCCGGCTTGCCCTGGGGCATGTCAGGCCGCCTTTCCGAGAGTGTGCAGCGCGTCCAGCGGGACGCAGTCGGCGGCCAGGGCGGTGGCGAGCCGCCGGGCCAGTCCGAGCCGGATCGGCCCGGACTCGCAGTCGACGACCACCGAGGCGACGTCCCCGAGGGCGGGCAGGACGGTCAGCGGGTCCGGCCCGCTGGTCGCCCGGCCGTCGGTGACGACGACCAGCAGGGGGCGACGGCGCGGGTCACGGCGCCGTTCGCTGTCGAGGGTCCGCGCGGCCTGGCGCAGCCCGGCGGCGAGCGGAGTCCGGCCGCCGGTGCGCAGTTCGGCCAGGCGCAGCACACCGACCTCGTGGCTCGCCGTCGGCTCCAGCACCGTACTCGCCCCGGTCCCCCGGAACGTGATCATGCCGATCTTGTCGCGCCGCTGGTAGGCGTCACGCAGCAGGGAGAGGACGGCGGTCTTCACCACCCGCATCCGACGCCGGGCCGCCATCGAACCGGAGGCGTCGACGACGAAGAGCACCAGGTTCGCCTCGCGTCCGACGTGCACCGCCTCGCGTAGGTCCCCGGGGGTGACCACGCGGGCGCCGCGGCGGGCCGTGGCGAGCAGGGTGGCGGGCAGGTGCAGGCTGGTCACCCGGCCGGCCGGCAGCCGGGCGCCGACCACCCGGCCCCGTCGGGCGTACGACGGGGAGCGGCGGCCGGTGTGCGCGCCGGTGCCGCGGCCGCGTACCACCAGGGGCCGGGTCCGGTACGGCTGCGTCGCGGCGACCGGTGGTGGGCTGCCGGCGTTCGACTGCTCCGGCTGTCGCTCCGGTGCGGGCTGCTGGTCCGGGCTCGCCGGCTCCGGCGCGGGTGGCCCGTCCGGGGTGTCGTGCCGGCTCGGACCGTCCGGCCCGTGGTCGCCTCCGCCCGGCGGCGGGCCGGCGTCGGGGCCGTTCGGCGGGCTGTCGTCGGGGCCGTCGTCCGGTCCGGTCGGTGGTTCCGGCTCCGGGTCGTCGTCGCCGTGTTCGCGGAGCAGTTCCTCAAGCTTGTCCTGGTCGGTGCCGGGCGGGTCGAGCGGATCCCGGCGACGACGGTGTGGCAGCGCCAGCCGGGCGGCTGCGGCGACGTCGTCAGCGGTCACCACGTCCCGGTCGTGCCAGGCGGCCAGCGCCACGGCGGTCCGGGCGACCACGATGTCGGCGCGGAGCCCGTCGACCCCGTACTCCAGGCAGATCGTCGCGATCCGGTCCAGTTCGGTGTCGGGCAGCCGCACCGAGGGCAGCCGCAACCGGGCGCCGGCGATCCTCCGGGCGAGTACCGCGTCCTCCTGCACCCAGCGCGCCGCGAAGCCCACCGGGTCGGTCTCGTACGCGAGCCGGCGGCGCACCACCTCGGCGCGGGCGGGCGCTTCGCGGGGTGCGGCCACCGCGACCACCAGCCCGAACCGGTCCACCAACTGGGGGCGGGGTTCGCCCTCCTCCGGGTTCATCGTGCCGACGAGCAGGAAGCGGGCGGCGTGCTTGACCGAGACCCCGTCCCGTTCGACGTGTGCCCGGCCCATCGCGGCGGCGTCGAGCAGCAGGTCGACCAGGTGGTCCGGGAGCAGGTTGACCTCGTCGACGTAGAGCACGCCACGGTGGGCGGCGGCGAGCAGTCCCGGCTCGTACGCCTTGACGCCGTCGGCGAGGGCGCGTTGCAGGTCCAGGGTGCCGACGACCCGGTCCTCCGTGGCGCCGACCGGCAACTCGACCAGGGTGGCGCGGCGTCGTGTGGCCGCCGCCCCCGGCTCGTGCGGGCCGTCCGGGCAGTCGCCGTCGGGGTTGGCCGGGTCGCAGGCGAACCGGCAGCCGGGGACCACGTCGACGTCGGGCAGCAGCGCGGCGAGGGCCCGGACGATGGTCGACTTCGCGGTGCCCTTCTCGCCCCTGACCAGCACCCCGCCGATTGCCGGGGAGACCGCGTTGAGGAGCAGGGCCAGTCGCAGTTCGGCCAGGCCGACGACGGCGGAGAACGGGTACGGCGGGGTCATCGCCCACTCAGGCGCGCAGAAGCCATGCTCATGTCCCTTCCACGGGTGTCCACGCCCGCGTTGGCTGGGTGGTGCGAGCGGTCGGAGTCTCCTGACTCCCGGATCGACGCTTCCCCTCGACCTTCCGGCCCTTTCGGCCGTGGCCCGTACGTGAGAGGTCACTCCCCGGTCACAGTGGCGGGACCGCCCCGGACTCACACCGGGTTCCTCCGCGCACCGCTCTCGTTGCGCCATGCTGTCCCACCGACCGGCCCGCCGTCAACGTGAGCACCGCGACCCGCAGGAACGACTGGCTTCAGCCAGTATCCCCGTCGGGCTCGCGACGCCCTGTGGTAGGCGGCAAGCTGTTTGCCAGGTTCGACGTCGGTGAGTCACGCTGGCACGGTGAGCATGATCGGACCGGGTGCTGATCCCGCACCCCGTGCACCGGGTGTCACCCGGAGCTACACACGGCGTGACGACCTTCCGGCCGACGTTCAGCGGGACACCGTCGCGCTGGTGCGGGTGGCGGTCCGGGAGATTTCCCGACGCTGGAGCCGCACCGGAGGCGTTCAGGAGCTGTGGCTGATCCTGCCTACCGGCGCGGGCAGCGGCGACGACGAGGTGCTGGTACGGCGGGCGCCCCGTGGATCGCTGGACGGCTATCGGTACCGCGATGACATTCACCGGGCCGGCGCGTTCGACCGGGATGTGGAGGGACAACTGCCCGGCAACCGCTGTGTCGCGCTGGTGTACGGCAACGGTTGGCTGTCGCCGCGCTTGCCGTTCATGTCGAGCATCGACAGCAGTGCACTGGTCACCGTCCGACACCAGAGCGGAGTCCGGTTCAAGACTGGACTGGGGTTTCGCCGTAGCGGACGTGTCCTGCGGCGTATCCGGTTCGACCCGGAGGTCATGGACTGGCTCACCGCGCACTCGCCGAAGGACTGAGCGAACCAGCCGGTTGGTGGAGAGCCGGAACCACCGCCACAGCCAGGCGCTCGGTACGGGATCAGAATCGGATGTCCTCGATGTCCCGATCAACCGACTGGGCCGGGGCTCCGGGGACCTCGACGTCCACGGCGAGCAGGGCGCCGTCAAGCGGGCCACGCGGGTCGAGGCCGAGGTGGGCGGTGGTGACGAAGAGCCGACGCAGCCCGGGACCGCCGAGGCAGACGCTGGTGGGCTGGGCCGCCGGCAGGGGCAGCTCGCGGTCGAGGGTGCCGTCCGGGCGGTAGCGGCGGACCGCGTACCCGCCCCAGAGGGCCACCCAGAGGTGACCGGCGGCGTCGACGGTCATGCCGTCGGGTGCACCCTCGGCCCCGGCCAGCCGCAGGAACGGGGTACGACCGGAGAGCGCCCCGGTGGCCGGGTCGACGGTGAACCGGTCGACCTCGCCCCGGGCGGTGTCGGCCAGGTACATCGTGGTGCCGGCGGCGTCGAACGCCGGCCCGTTGGTGATCGTCAGCCCGGTGACCACGGGAGTCGTGCCGGTGCTGTCGTACCGGTAGAGGGTGCCGGCGCCCGGGGTGGTGTCGTACGCCATGCTGCCGGCCCAGAACCGGCCGTGCGGATCGGCGACACCGTCGTTCATCCGGGCCGGCGACGGGTTGCCGCTCTCCAGGTCGACGAGTTGACGGACGCCGTCGGCGCCGGTCAGCTCGGCGAGGCCGGTGCCGGTCGCGGCGATCCAGTCACCCGGTCGTCCGGCGACCGGTGCCACCGCACCGAGCGGCGCGCCCAGCCGGCGTGACTCGCGCAGCGGTGCCGGGGCGTCACCGGTGGTCTCGTAGAGCCGACCGGCGAGCAGGTCGACCAGGACCAGCCGGTCCTCCACCCAGCGGGCACCCTCGCCCAGTTCGAACCGGTCGTCGCTCCACGCGGTCGGCGCGGTGAGCCGCATCGTCTCCTCCTGGGGTGGTGGCAGTGGCACAACTGTCAGCACGGCCGGGCCGGCCCGGCACGTCGGTACGGGTCGAAGCGGGTCAGCGTACGGCGCTGCCCGGGGCGTGGTCGAGCAGCGACAGCTCGGCGCGGGTGGGTAGCCCCTCCCAGTCGCCTCGGGTGGCGACCGCGAACGCACCGGTGGTGACCGCCCGGTCGAGCCGGTCGGCGACGTCGAGCCGGTCGAGCAGGCCGGAGAGGAGCCCGGCGACAAACGCGTCCCCGGCGCCGATGGTGTCGAGTACCGGCACCGAGCGGGCGGCGGTGTGGACGCTCCCCCGCGTGGTGTGGCTGGTGGCGCCCTGCCCGCCGTGCTTGACCACCACCTCGGGGATCCCGGCGGCGAGCAGCGCGGCGACCGGATCGGAGTGGTCGGTCAGTACGGCGAGTTCGTCGTCGGAGGCGACCACCAGGTCGATCGAGGGCAGCAGGGGGCGGAGCGCGGCGGCGGCCCGCTCGACCGACCAGACCCGCTGGCGGTGGTTGACGTCGAGACAGACCAGGGTGCCGGCGGCGCGGGCCGCGTCGACGGCGGCCACCACCGCCGCGTACGGCTGGTCACCGAGCCCGGCGGTGATGCCGGTGACGTGCAGGATCCGGGGTCTCCGCTCGGCTGCGGCGAAGGCGGTCGGTACGTCCTCGGCGCTCAGCCGCGAGCCGGCCGACCCGCTCCGGTAGTAGGTGACCCGGCTGATGTCACCGACCCGCGCCTCGAACAGGATCAGGCCGGTGGGAGCGTCCGGGTCGACCCGGGCCAGGCTCAGGTCGACGCCTTCGGCGCGAAGGGTACGGCGAATCAGTTCGCCCGGCTCGTCGGCACCGGTCACACCGATCCAGCGCACCCGGTGACCGAGCCGGGCCAGGCCGATCGCCACGTTCGACTCGGCACCGGCGACCGAGAGCGAGACGGTGCCACCGAGCCGCAGCGCTGCCGGGGCGCGGAACGCCGCCATCGTCTCGCCGAGCGTCAGTACGTCGACACCCAGGGGCTCGCCGGTCACGACGCCGCGCCGGGTGCCTCGGCCACCGCGACCAGGAAGTCGGCGACCCGCTTGCGCAACGCGCCGAGGTCGCCGCCCCGGACCGCGTCACCGAGCAGCGGCGAGCCGACGCCGACGGCCGTCGCGCCCCGCTCCAGGTAGCTACGGGCGCTGGCCGCGTCGACCCCACCGACGGGCACGAACGGCGTACGCGGGAACGGGTCCCGCAGGGCGCGCAGGTACTCGGGGCCGCCGATCGAGGCGGGGAAGAGCTTGATCGCAGCCGCCCCGGCGGTGGTCGCCTGGACCACCTCGGTCGGGGTGAGCGCACCGGCCAGCACTGGCAGCCCGAGCCGGCCGGCCTCTTCGACGCTCGGCGCGAGAGCCGGGGTGACCAGGTAGGTCGCCCCGGCCTCGGCGGCCTGCCCGGCCTGTTCGGCGGTGAGTACGGTGCCGGCGCCGAGGGCGTAGTCGGCGCCGAGGGCGGCTCGCGCACGGCTGATCACCCTGTAGGCGTCGGTGCTGGTGAGCGAGACCTCGATCAGGTTGACGCCGTTCTCGGCGAGGGTGAGCACGGTGGCGAGCGCTGCCTCGGGGTCGTCGCCCCGGACGATCGCCAGCAGCCGGTGGGTACGCAGGGTGTCGAGCAGGTTCATCGGTGGTCGCCTCCGGGCGATCGGTGGGCGGTGAGGGTGAGCTGCCAGGTGACTTCGCCGCTGGCCGGTACGACGGCGGCGTCGCCACCGGGACCGGCCGCGTCGGTAGCGGCTTCGAAACCGGTCTCGGCCAGGTCGAAGACGGTGCCGAGCATCGGTTCGACGCCGATGCTGCGGTACGGCCGGTCGTACGGCCAGCCCCGCAGGTTGCGCCAGAGGGCGGTGGCGCGGGGCTGGTTGGCGCAGTGGAGTTCGAGGGTGAGCGTGTCCGGGCCGTCGACCACCTGGAGCCGGGCGCAGCCGATCAGCACCGCGCCGACGGCGGTGCCGTCGTCCGGTCCGAACCGTTCCAGCGGCAGCCCGGCCGGGGTGGGCCAGTCGGCGGTGTGCCACGGCCGGCCCGCAGGCCACGCGCCTTCGGGTAGGAGGTCGGCCGCCTCCGGGTAGAGCCGGGTGGGGGTGCCGGCGGGCGCGACCAGGCGGGCCGCCGGTGAGAGGTCGAGCAGGGCGTGCGCGGCCCAGACGAACCGGTATCCGGGGGCGGCGAGCAGCCGGTAGTCCGCCACCACCACCCCGTCCTCGTCGGTGAGCCGGCGGGTGAGGGTGAAGTCGGTGCACTCGACGGTGGCGGTGTCCGTACCGGTCGGCTGCCAGGGTCGGGACCAGGCGTCGCCGTGGTCGGGCAGACCCCGCACGGTCGGCACGCACTCCTCCAGCCCGCCCGCGTCGACGAACGCGTCGCCCGGGGTCACCTGGTCGCGGCCCGGTTCGGGGCCGGTCCAGAGCCACTGCCGGCCACCGCCGGTCAGGCTGGTCCAACGGCCGCCGAGGCGGTGGTCGTAGCTGACCCGGAGGGGAATCCGCGCCTCGGGCAGCTCGGCGGGCGTCACCATTCGGCGAAGGACCCGTCATCGTGCCGCCAGATCGGGTTACGCCAGGCGTGACCCTCGCGGGCGGCGGCGCGGACCGCCGCCTCGTCCACGGTGATACCGAGGCCGGGCGCTTCCGGGCGGCGGATGTGTCCGTCGACGAAGCGGAACGGTTCCGGGTCCACCACGTAGTCGAGCAGTTCGGCGCCGCCGCCGTGGTAGTGCATGCCGATGCTCTGTTCCTGGATCAGGAAGTTCGGTGTGGAGAAGGCGATCTGCAGGCTGGCGGCGAGCGCGATCGGACCGAGCGGGCAGTGCGGGGCGAGCACCGCGCCGTACGGCTCGGCCATCGCACCGATCCGGCGCACCTCGGAGATGCCACCGGCGTGCGACAGGTCCGGTTGCAGCACCGCGACACCGGCCTGGAGTGGGGTGCGGAATTCGGCCCGGCCGAAGAGGCGTTCGCCGGTGGCGACCGGGACCGGCGAGGCGGTCACGACGTCGTGCAGCAGGTGCGCCTGCTCGGGCAGGAGCGGTTCTTCGACGAAGAGTGGGTGGAACGGGGCGATCTCCGGCAGGATCCGGCGTACCCCGGCGGCGGTGGCCCGGCCGTGGAAGTCGATGGCGACGTCGCGGCCGTCGCCGAGCACCTCGCGGGCGGCGGCGACCCGGCGGACCACGGCGGCCACCTCGGCGGCGGTGGGGATGGCGGAGAGCTGGCCGGAGGCGTTCATCTTCACCGCGGTCATGCCGGCCTCGACCTGGGCGGCGATCCCCTCGGCGACCTCGTTCGGGTCGTCCCCGCCGACCCAGGAGTAGACCCGGACCCGGTCGCGTACGGGTCCGCCGAGCAGCGCGTGCACCGGGGCGCCGTACGCCTGCCCGGCGATGTCCCAGAGCGCCTGGTCGAGTCCGGCGACGGCGCTGGAGAGCACCGGTCCACCCCGGTAGAAGCCGCCCTTGGTGAGCACCTGCCAGTGCTGTTCGATGCGGAGCGGGTCCTCACCGATGAGGTATTCGGAGAGCACCTCGACCGCGCTGCGTACGACCTCGGCTCGCCCTTCCACCACGGGCTCGCCCCACCCAATCAACCCTTCGTCGGTCTCGACCCGGCAGAAGAGCCACCGGGGCGGGACGAGGAAGGTTTCGATTCGGCTGATCTTCACCGGGTGCCTTTCTGTTGACGTACCTTTTCGACATCCCGGACGGCCTTGTCCAGCAGTCCCCGCATCGCCTCCTCCGCGCCGGTGGCGTCACCGGCGCGGATCGCGTCCACCACCGCCTGGTGGCTCGGGACCGGGTCGTCGTGCTGTTCGACCCCGTGCACCAGGCGGTCGCGCTCGGCGAGGCCGGTCTCCATCACGACCTCCATCCGTTCGAGCAGCTCGTTGTGGGTGGCGGCGAGCAGCGCGCGGTGGAAGTTCAGGTCGGCGCCGACCGCGGCGACCGGGTCTCCCTCGGCGGCGGACATCTCCGTCAGCGCGCCGTCCAGGTTTGCCAGGTCGGTCGTGCTGGCCCGAGTCGCGGCGAGCCGGGCGGCGGCGGGTTCGATGATGCTGCGCACCTCGTGCAGCGCGTCGAGCAGACGCGGGTCGGCGCCGTCGGCGAACTGCCAGCGGATGACGTCACCGTCGAGCAGGTTCCAGTCCGACCGGGGGCGGACGAAGGTGCCCCGCTTCTGCCGGGCGTCCACCATGCCCTTGGCGGTGAGCACCTTGAGCGCCTCGCGCAGCACGGTGAGGCTGACGTCGAGTTCCTGCTGGAGGGCGGCGAGGTTGAGGGTGGAGCCCTCGGCGATCTCGCCGGCGAGGATGCGCCGGGCCAGGATCTCGACGGTCTGACCATGGATGCCGCGGCGTGCGTACTGTGCCAATGCTCTGGGTGCCTTCTCGCTCGTCAGGATCGATGTTTCAGCTCGTCAGGATCGATGTTTCAGGCCGAGGCTTTCATCGCGGTCCAACCGCCGTCCACCACCAGGCTGGTGCCGGTGACGTAGGCCGCGTCGGGCGAGGCGAGGAAGGCCACCGTGGCGGCCACCTCGTCCGGGGTGCCGAACCGGCCGGCGACGGTCTGGGCGACGCTACGCTCCCGGTCCTCTTCGGAGACCCGGTCCCAGGCGGCGGTGAGGATAGGTCCAGGCAGGACGCTGTTCACCCGCACCTCGGGGCCGTACTCGACGGCGAACTGGCGGCCGAGCGAGACCAGGCCGCCCTTGGCCGCCGCGTACGCGGGGTGGGCCGGGATTCCGACGAGCGCGTGTACGGAGGAGACGATCACGACCGCACCCCGGTTCGCCCGCAGGTCGTCAAGGCAGGCGCGGACGCCGAGGAAGCTGCCGGTCAGGCAGACCGCGAGTTGGCGGTCCCAGGATTCGCGGCTGGTCTCGTGCGCGGGCGCGAGTTCGTTGAAGTGGGCGTTGCTGACCAGGATGTCCACTGGGCCGAACTCGGCCCGTACGGCGGCCACGGCCGCGGTCCAGTCGGCCTCGTCGGCCACATCGGTAATCACCGATTGTGCACGCCCACCGGCTGCTCTGATCTCTTCGGCGAGCACTTCCGAATCGCGGATGTCGAGCAGGCCGACTGCTGCACCTTCGGCGGCAAGCCGCCGGGCGGTGGCCGCCCCAATTCCGCCGATTGCGCCTGTGACCAGGGCAACCTTGCCTTCAAGCCGTCGCATATGCTGGCTCACCGTCCGCCGACCTTCGAATGATCAAATCATTAATTACGAAGAAATCTTGACAGTCGCCGGACCCAGATGCAACCTTCTGACTCACACCGTTTACAGGACCGACACACCGCGACCTGTCACGCACCGTGTCGTTGAGGAAGGGACACACCCCCGTGAACGACTTCGATCCGAGTCGTCGCCGGTTCCTTGGGCACGTCGGCCTGGCCGGCCTCGGCGTGCTCGGAGCGGGCAGCCTGGTCGGCTGCGCCAGCTCCGCCAGCAGCCCCAGCGGAAGCGGTAACAGCGCCATCACCCTCCAGTCGAACCTCTCCTCCCCGCAGGCGAAGGTCGCGATGGAGAAGATCATTGAGAACTTCAACAAGCAGGGCAAGGGCGCCGCGAGCCTCAACACGGTCGCGTCCGAGACCTTCCGCACCCAACTGCCGACGTACCTGACCTCGGCGAACCCGCCGGACCTCTACACCTGGTACGCAGGCTCGGTGGCGAACGACTACGCCAGCAAGAACCTGCTGCTGGACGTCTCCGACGTGTGGCAGGGCATGGCCGACTACCCCGAGTCGCTGCGCACCCTCTCCACCGACACGACCGGCAAGAAGGTCTTCGTGCCGATGAACAACTACTGGTGGGGCTTCTTCTACCGCAAGTCGAACTTCGCCAAGTGGGGCGTGCAGGAGCCGAAGAACTGGGCCGAGTTCGTCACGCTCTGCCAGACCCTGCAGGGCAAGGGCATCCCGCCGATCGGCATCGGACTCGGCGACACCCCCTGGGTCGCCTCGGCCTGGTTCGACTACCTGAACATCCGGATCAACGGCGCGCCGTTCCACCGCGAACTGCTCGCCGGCAAGCAGCGCTTCGACGACCCGAAGGTCAAGGCCGTCTTCACCAAGTGGCGCGAGGTGCTGCCGTACTTCGACCCGAAGGGCAAGGCGTACCCGTTCCAGGAGGCGACCACCGCGCTCCTGGCAGGCAAGACCGGCATGTTCCTGATCGGCACCTTCTTCGCCGACGCCGCCCCCAAGGACGCCCTCGGCGACCTGGACTTCTTCCAGTTCCCGATCATCGACCCGGCGGTGCCGCTGGCCGAGGAGGCCCCCACCGACGGCTTCTTCGCCAGTGCCAAGTCGGCGAACCCGGCCGGCACCAAGGCGCTCCTCACCTACCTGGCCTCGGTCGAGGCGCAGGAGGCGTACGTCGCCGCCAGCGCCGGCATCGTGCTGCCGGCGAACCCGAAGGCGAAGGCGTCGGACTCGCCGCTGGTCGCCAAGGGCAAGGCGATGCTGGAGAGCGCACAGGAGCTGACCCAGTTCTTCAACCGCGACTCCAGCGACGCGCTCCAGCCGACCGCGGACACCGCGCTGACCAAGTTCATCGACAAGCCCGACCAGATCGACGCGATCCTGCGCGAATGGCAGGCTGGGGCTGAGAAGGTCTTCAAGGGCTGATGACTTCCGTCGACGAGCGGGTGCTGGCGACGGAGCCGTCGGCACCCGCCAACACCCGCCCGGGGCGGCGACGGGGCAAGCCCCTGTCGCCGCTGCTGGTGGCCTTCGTACTCGTACCCTTCGCGGTCGAGAGCATCTGGGTGTTCTGGCCCGCGTTGCAGGGGTTCTGGTTCTCCCTGACCCGGTGGGACGGCCTCGAACCGCCCACGTACATCGGCTTCGACAACTACGCGGAGTTGGCCGGGGACGCGACCTTCCGGGGCGCGCTGGTCAACACGGTGCTGTGGCTGGTGCTCTTCGGTGGCCTCTCGGTCATCGGCGGCTTCGGGATGGCGTTGATCCTGCAGCGGGAACGGCGGGGGGTCGGCTTCTACCGGGCCGCGCTCTTCACCCCGGTGGTCTTCTCCCTGGTGGTGACCGCACTGGTCTGGCGGGTCTTCTACCAGCCGGACGGGGTCGCCGACGAACTGCTGCGCGCGGTCGGCCTGGAACACCTGATCCGGCCCTGGCTCGCCGACCCGGAGACCGCGCTCTACGCGGTGATCCTGCCCGCCCTGTGGCGGCAGATCGGCTACGTCATGGTGCTCTACCTGGCCGGGCTCAAGGCGATCGACCCCGCGCTGCACGAGGCGGCCAAAATGGACGGTGCCAACAACTGGCAGCGGCTGCGCAACGTCACCATCCCCCAGCTCAAGGGGGTCAACGCGGTGGTGCTCTCGGTCATCGTGATCGACTCGCTCCGCTCGTTCGACATCGTCTGGTCGCTCACCAAGGGTGGGCCGTACCACTCGTCCGAACTGCTGAGCACCTACATGTACTCGACCGCGTTCCAGAGCCTGCGTCTGGGCTACGCCTCCGCGATCGCCGTGGTCATCTTCGTGCTCGCGCTCGCGGTGATCCTCGGCTACCTGGTACGCGCGTTCCGGGAGGACGCATGATCCGCGCATTAAGGACCGGCACGTTCCACCTGGGCATGGGCCTGCTGTCCCTGCTCTGGCTCGCCCCGATCCTCTGGGTCGTGATCATGTCGACGCGTACGTTCGACGACATCGCCGCGAACGGGGTCGGCAGCCTGCCACACTCGTTCACGCTGGACACGTACAGCCAGGCATGGACCGACGGCGGGGAGCTCCGCGCCCTGATCAACAGCATGCTGGTCACCGTGCCCTCGGTCGCGCTCAGTCTGGTCCTCGCCGCACTGGCCGCGTTCGCGCTCAGCCGTTACCGGATTCCCGGGCGCCGCACGATCCTGCTGCTCATGCTCGCCGGAAACCTGCTGCCGCCGCAGATCCTGCTCATTCCCGTGAGCAAGTTCAGTGAGCTGACCGGGACCTTCGACACCCTGTACGCGCTGATCGCGGTCCAGGTCGGCTTCGGTCTCGGTTTCTACACCTTCGTCCTGCACGGGTTCATGCGGGACCTGCCGAACGAGATCCAGGAGGCGGCGACCATCGACGGCGCCGGCCCCGGACAGATCTTCGCCCGGGTGATCCTGCCGCTGACCCGGCCGGCGCTCGCCGCGCTCGGCGCACTCTCCTTCACCTGGATCTTCAACGACCTGCTCTGGGCGATCACCGTGCTCCGTACGGACGACAACATGCCGGTCACCCCCGCCCTGTTGGCGCTCCAGGGCCAGTTCGTCTCGTCCTGGAACGTCATCGCGGCCGGCACGGTGATCGCGGCCGTGCCGACCCTGCTGGTGTTCCTGCGCTTCCAGCGCCACTTCGTGTCCGGCCTCGCGATCGGAGCCGTCAAGTAATGAACCGGAATGAGTGGGCACGGCCGTGGAGACAGCGGGAGATCCAGCCATGAACCGGAATGAGTGGGTACGGCCGTGGAGACAGCGGGAGATCCAGCCATGAACCGGAATGAGTGGGCCGGGCGCTCCTGGACGCTGCGCGGGGCCCGCACCGAATACACGGTCGCGGTCCCGGCACACGGGCGCTGGCTGGAACTGGTCGCCTGGGGACCGCACGGGGTGAGCGACGGCCCCTCCCCGGTCAGCTACGACGGGCCGACCCCGTTCCTCACCTCGGGCGACAGCGCACCGGTCGAGTACGGCACCGACGCCGCCCGCCCCTTCGCGGGGCCGGACCTGGTGGTCGAGACGGCCACCGGGGACCGGCGTGTCTCCTGGGACTACCAGGAGGCCACCGGTGACGAGCATCGGCTCGCGGTCACCTTCGCCGACCCGGTCAGCGGGCTGCGCACGGTGGTCCACTACGAGATTCCGGCCGGCACGGACGTGGTACGCCGCTGGGTCGAACTGACCAACACCGGTGACGCCGTACTGCGGGTGGTCCGGGCCGGCTCGGCCGGATTCTGCGTACCGACCCCGCACGGCGCCCGGCTCAGCTACCAGTGGGGCCAGTGGGCGCAGGAGTTCCAACTCGACCACGTCGACCTCGGACACGGAAACTTCACCGTCGGCAGTTCCCAGGGCGTGCCCGGCCACCTCTACGTACCCTGGCTCGCGATCCGCGACCAGGCCGAGCCAGTAGGCGCGACCTGGGGTGTGGCGCTGGCCTGGACCGGATCGTGGGAGATCACCGCCGAGCGGGACACCGGCGGCCTCACCCGGGTACGCGTCGGCCGTCACCTACCCGACGGCCCGCTGGACCTGCCCGCCGGAGCGAGCCTCAGCCTGCCGGTCGCGGTCGGCGCGTACAGCCCGGACGGGCTGGACGGGCTGGCCCGGGTCTGGCACCAGTACCAGCGGCAACTCGCGGGTGAGCGGCTCAATCCGCGACCGGTCCTCTACAACTCGTGGGAGGCCACCTACTTCTCCGTCGACGCGGAGAACCAGCTCGCGCTCGCCCGGATCGCGGCCGAACTCGGCGTGGAAACCTTCGTGGTCGACGACGGCTGGTTCGTGGGCCGACCCGACGACCACGGCGGACTCGGCGACTGGACCCCCGACCCGGCCAAGTTTCCCGCCGGCTTCGACGCTTTCATCGCCGAGGTACGCGCCCTCGGGCTCAACTTCGGACTCTGGGTCGAACCGGAGTGTGTCAGTCCGCGCTCGACGCTCTACGCCGAGCATCCGGACTGGGTGTACGCGATCGAGGGGCGCCCGATCACCCCGATCCGCAACCAGTACCTGCTCGACCTGGGCCGGCCCGAGGTGGCCGAGTTCGTTCACTCCACCGTGGACGGACTGCTACGCCAGCACGACATCAGCTATCTCAAGTGGGACTTCAACCGGCCGCGTACGGAGCCGGGCCGGGGCACGGGCTCCCAGGTGCCCGTCGCGGGCCGGGTCGACCTCGACGGGGCGCACGTGGCGAACCTGCACCGCATCTACGAGAACCTGCGACGGGACCACCCGCACGTGGTGATCGAGGCGTGTGCCGGTGGTGGCGCGCGTACCGACCTGGCGATGGCGGCCCGGTCCGATGTCTTCTGGCCCAGTGACAACACCGGCCCGCTGGACCGGCTGGCGATCCAGTACGGCTTTCTCCACGCCAACGCGCCGCACCTGCTCAGCTCCTGGGTGACCGACGCGCCCGGCCTCTTCGACCCGCGCCCCCGGTCGCTGGCGTTCCGGTTCGTGCTGGCGATGGCCGGTGTGCTCGGGATCGGGGCGGACATCCGGCACTGGAGCCCTCAGGATCGGGCCGAGGCGGCCACCTGGATCGCCCGGTACAAGGAGATCCGCGAAATCATCGTGCACGGCACCGTGCACCTGATCGGCGGCCCGGACCAGTCCCGGTGCGCCGTGCAGTACACCGCACCGGACGCGGCGAGCGTCGTGGTCCTGGCCTGGCACACCGGCCGGCTCGACGGCGCCGGACTGCTGCCGTCGCGCCCGGTCCGGCTGCCCCTGCACGGGCTCGACCCGGTCGCCACGTACCGGGGCGGCGAACACCGCTACTCCGGCAGCCACCTGCAAGCGGTGGGTCTGCCGGTGCACTGGACCGCCACCCACGATGCGGAGCTGATCGTCCTGCACCGCATCTGACACCGGGGTGAGGAAGGGCCCCCTGTTATACCAAATGCGATAACAGGGGGCCCTTCCTTACGTCCACGGGCCCGAGGACGTCGGTGGCGCTCGGCGGTTCGGTCCGGGCAAACGCAACTTCCGCCGGGTTCCGTAGCGTCCGCCGACGAACGTGAGCCAGACGCGCGTTCGTCGGTGATCAGGACGAGGGGCATGAGGCGGCCCGGTTCCGTGGAAATATCGGGGAAAATCGGGCCACCGCTCTCGGCGCGTCCCTTGAGGATTGCCCGAATAGAGACCATTATAGGTGGTTTGGAATGCCATTCGGCCAGGAACCCGCGACGTTCCGTCGAACAAGTCGTTGGTACGGGTGAATCGGCTCACGCCACGAGGCGATCGATGGCATGAGCGCCTAGCGTCCGGAACGGCCCCCATTGCGGCCGGAACACTTCCATACCGCAACGCCCGGTACTTCGGGCCCGTGGCCGGCACCTTCGGCCACCCCGCCCGAGATACGCATGTGAGCACCGGGCCGACATTGGAGCGATCCTGAACGTACGGCATCCGCTGCACCGATTCGCGGCTGGTACCACCGTCCTGACCGTCACCGCCCTCTGGCTACCGCCGGCAGCCATCGGGGCCCGACCTGATCCAGAACCCGCGAGTGTCGGGGCCAGTGTGGCCCCGCAGGCCGCGACCGAGGCCCGACAACTCGCCGCCGAACGCGCCGACCGGGCGCACCGGCAACCCATGATTCCGCCGGCACTTCCCGCCACACCGCCCACGGCGACGACGCCACCGAAGGCGAAAGCGACGCCAGCGGAGAAGAAGGCAAAGGCGCCTACCGGGGATACGTCCACCAGGTCGACGAGTCCCGGCACCGCACCGGCGCGGAAGAAGTCCACCAGTACCCCGAAGCCGGGGAGCACCGTCAAGCCCCCGTCCGGCGCAGCCGGCACGGTTGTCTCGTACGCGCTCGCCCAGGTTGGCAAGCGGTACGTCTACGGCGCGTCCGGCCCGAACAGTTTCGACTGCAGCGGTCTGGTCCAGGCGAGCTACGCCCGGGTCGGAGTCAAGCTGCCGCACCAGAGCGGGGCCATCGCCAGTCGTGGCCGAAGGGTCCCGGCCGGGCAGTGGAAGCCCGGTGACGTCATCCACACACCCGGCCACGTCGCCATCTACCTGGGCAACAACAAGATGGTCGCGGCCACCAAACCCAGCACGGGCGTACGGGTCGACACGGTTCGCGGCGGAACCGCGTACCGGTTCCTGTAGCACCGACCCCGGCCGCCAGCACCGGCCGCGCCACGCACACTCCACAGAGCCGGGATCGCCTGGTCGCCGATGGCGGCCACCGGTAGGACAACCCGAAACACCGCACCGGATGGTGCCTGGGGCGATGCTGCCCCAGGCACCATCTGCGTATCCCGGATCGGCACCACTCGCGGGTGGAACCGGTGGTCCCTCGGTACGACCACAAAGACCACAACAAACTCCGCGACCGCAACCGTGACCGGCATCACTTCGACCGGAACCATCTACGCAACCCAGTGGAAACGCTGCGGCAACAAGATGCCCATCCCGGTCGAGGAGATAGCGATGACAGAGGTTCGCGGCACGGCGGGACTCCGATCCCGTAGCGGCCCGTTCGGGCGGACAGCAGGCGCCCGACGCCGCGCCGCCGCGCTGGTCTGCGTACCGCTGCTGGCCCTCGGGGCCGGCGGATGCGCCAAGGACGACACGGGCTCCGGCTCCGGCGGCACGGCGAAGTACCCCACGACCACCATCGAACTGATGGCCCCGGCCGCTCCCGGCGGGGGTTGGGACAGCACCGCCCGCGCACTACAGAAGACGCTCACCGACAGCAAGTTGGTCACCGAGTCGGTCGAGGTCTACAACGTGCCCGGTGCCGGCGGCACCCTCGGCCTCTCCCAACTCGTCACCAAGAACAAGGGCGACTCGCACCAGCTCATGGTGACCGGCCTGGTGATGATCGGCGGCGTGGTGACCAACAAGTCGCCGGTCAAGCTCAGCCAGGTCACGCCGATCGCGACACTCACCGCCGAACAGGAGGTGATCGTGGTCCCGGCCAACTCGAAGTACACCAGCCTGCAACAGCTCATGACGGACGCCAAGGCGAACCCCTCCTCGATCAACTGGGGCGGCGGCTCGGCCGGCGGCACCGACCAGATCCTGGTCGGCCTGCTCGCGAAGGCGGCCGGCGCCGACCCCAAGGCGATGAAGTACGTGGCCTACTCCGGAGGCGGCGAGTCCAAGGCCGCGCTCCTCTCCGGTGACCTGACCGCAGCCGTCTCCGGTGCCAGCGAATACTCCGACCTGGTGGCGGCCGGCAAGCTGCGGGCACTCGCGGTCTCCGGCAGCACCGGCATCGACGTCGGCGCCGGCAAGCCGACCCCGACGATCAAGGAATCCGGGTACGACGTCGAGCTGATGAACTGGCGCGGCCTGGTGGCGCCGCCCGGCATCAAGGACGGCGAACGGGCCGCCATCATCAAGCTCGTCGACGACCTGCACTCCTCGGCCCAGTGGAAGCAGACCCTGACCGAGCAGAAGTGGGAAGACTTCTACCGCAGCGGAGACGAGGCGAAGGCGTACTTCGAGAGCGAGAACGACCGGATCACCGACGTGCTCAGCGAGATCGGCCTGGCCGATTGATGACCGCGCCGACCACTGACACCACGGGGGAGGTCGACCCACGGGTCGCCCTCCCCCGGGCACCGTGGGGACCCCGGATCCTCGGTCTCGTACTGCTGCTCGCCGGGGCGTTCCTCTGCTGGACGGCGTACGACTCCGCCGACGGCGACTTCTCCGCCGAGGGGCCGTGGCTGGCGCCGTTGGTGGTGACCGCCGGCTGGGTGGTGCTGGCCGCCTGGTACCTGGTCAGTCAGCTCGTCCGGACCAGCCCGCCGACCGAGCCGGTCGACCCGAGCGAGGCCACCGCGCCGACCGGGGCCACTGAGGCCGTCGAGGGTTCGGAGCCGGCTCAGGACCCGGAGCCGGCCGAGGGTTCGGAGCCGGACGCGCCCGTACAGTGGCTCACCCCGGCACTGCTCGGCGCGGCGCTGCTCGGCTACGTCCTCGTCCTCGAACCGCTCGGTTTCGTGCTCGCCTCGGCGGTCTTCTTCGTCGCCTCGGCCCGCATCCTGGGGAGCCGCCGCCCGATCCGTGACGTGCTGGTGGCGGTGCCCTTGGTCGTCGCCATCCACCTCGGCTTCACCCAACTGCTGGAGATCTCACTGCCCGCCGGAGTGATGCCACTGTGAACGTCTTCGGCGACCTGTTGAGCGGCTTCGGCACCGTGCTGGAGCCGCAGTACCTGCTCTACGCCGCGATCGGGGTGACACTCGGTACGTTCGTCGGCGTACTGCCCGGCATCGGGCCCGCGCTGACCATCGCCCTGCTGCTGCCGGTGACCTTCAACCTGGACGACCCCATCGGCACGTTCATCATGTTCGCCGGCATCTACTACGGCGCCATGTACGGCGGGTCGACCACCAGCATCCTGCTGAACACCCCGGGAGAATCCGCCTCGGTCGCGACCGCGATCGAGGGCTACCAGATGGCCCGACGGGGCCGGGCCCGAGCGGCACTGGCGACGGCGGCGATCGGCTCGTTCGTCGCCGGCACCATCTCCACCCTGCTGCTCACCCTCTTCGCCCGGCCGGTCGCCGCGCTGGCGGTCGAGTTCCGGGCGGCGGACTACTTCGCCCTGGCCCTGCTCGCCATGGTCGCCGTCACCGCGCTGGTCGGCCGTTCCCTGGTACGCGGGCTGATCTCACTGAGCCTCGGACTCTTCCTCGGTCTGGTCGGCCTGGACGGTCTCACCGGTCAGGCCCGGTTCAGCTTCGGCACGCTGGAGCTGCTCGACGGGATCGACGTCGTAGTGATCATCGTCGGGTTGTTCGCCATCGGCGAGACGCTCTACGTGGCCAGCCGGCTTCGTCAACTCCCCGAACACGTCACACCGCTCGAACCGGCGCGGGGCGGATTCGGCTGGCTGAGCCGACAGGACTGGGCCCGGTCGTGGCGGCCCTGGCTGCGCGGAACAGCGGTGGGTTTCCCCTTCGGTGCGCTCCCCTCCGGCGGGGCCGACATCCCCACCTTCCTGTCCTACACGTACGAACGGCACCGCTCGAAGAACAGGGCGGAGTTCGGCAAGGGCGCGATCGAGGGAGTGGCCGGTCCGGAGGCGGCGAACAACGCGGCCTTCTCCGGCGTACTCGTGCCGCTGTTGACCCTGGGCATTCCGACCTCGGCCACGGCGGCGGTGATGCTGGCCGCGTTCCAGATCTTCAACCTGCAACCCGGTCCGCAACTGTTCGACAAGTCACCGGAGCTGGTCTGGGCGCTGATCGCGTCGCTCTACGTCGGCAACGTGCTGCTGTTGGCGCTGAACCTGCCGCTGATCCGGCTCTGGGTGAAGGTGCTCCAGATCCCCCGACCGGTCCTGTACGCGGGCATCCTGGTCTTCGCCACCCTCGGCGTGTACGCCGCCTCGGCCGACGTCAACCAGGTGCTGATCGCGTACGGGATCGGGGTGCTCGGCTTCTTCATGCGGCACTACGACTTCCCGATCGCACCGGTCGTCCTCGGCGCGATCCTCGGTCCGATGATGGAGTTGCAGTTCCGCCGCACCCTGGTGCTCAGCAACGGGGAGCTGAGCGTCTTCGTCACCCGGCCGCTCACCGCCGTACTGCTCTCGCTGGTGGTGTTGGCGGTGCTGGTGCCGTACCTGCCGAGGATCGTGGCGCGGTTGCGTGGCCGGTCCGCCGCGTCGACCCAGCGGCTCGCCTTCGGCGAGGACGACTGAACCACGACTCAGCGCGAGTTCAGGCTCCGCCGGTCCACCGGTAACGATGTTCCGGTCGGCCGGCGGAGCCGTACCGCAGGCTCACCTCGGCCTTGCCCGCCCCGACGAAATGCTCCAGGTAGCGCCGGGTGCTGACGCGGGAAAGGCCGACACGGTCGGCGCACTCGGTCGCGGAGAGGTCGCCGTCGGCGGCGCGCAGCGCCTGTGCGACGAGGTCCGCGGTGGGCCGGGTCAACCCCTTCGGGAAGTCGGTCGGGGCCGGCCGCAGCGCCACGAAGAGCCGGTCGACGTCGTCCTGCGCCACCTCGCGGGAGCCGGAGAGTCCCTGGTGGGCGACGGCGTACCGCTCCAGCCGGTCGCGGAGCGCGTCGAAACCGAACGGCTTGATCAGGTAGTGCACCACGCCGCTGCGCAACGCGGTCCGGATGGTGTTCACGTCCCGAGCCGCCGTGACCGCCAGTACGTCCACCACCGCCTCACCCTCCCGCAACCGGCGCAGCACCTCCAACCCGGACAGGTCCGGCAGGTAGATGTCGAGCAGCACCAGGTCCGGTCGGAGCCGCTCCACCTCGGCGAGCGCCTCCTCACCGCTGTGTGCCACCCCGGCGACGGTGAAGCCGGGGACGCGGGAGACGAAGCCGCACTGCACCTTCGCGACCATGAAGTCGTCGTCGACGACCAGCACCCGGATCATGCCGACGCCGCCCCGGCCAACGGCAGCCGGGCCTGGAACGAGGAGCCGCGTACCTCGACACTGCCGCCCCGGTGCTGGCAGATCAACCGGATCAGCGCCAGACCGAGGCCGTGGTGTCCGAGGGCCTCGTCCTTGGTGCTGTAGCCCTGCCGGAACACCTCCTCACGCAGCTCCGGCGGCACACCCGCCCCGGAGTCGGTGACGGTGACCCGCACCTCGCCGTCGCCGGCCCGTACCCCCACCTCCACCCGGTCACCCGGACCGATCGCGTCGAGGGCGTTGTCGACCAGGTTGCCGACCACGGTGACCAGGTCACCGGCGAGCCGTTCGTCGACCGTCGGCAGGTCCGAGTCGGCCGCGATGACCAGTTGCACCCCCTGCTCGGCGGCGAGACTCGCCTTCGCGATCAGGAGCGCGGCCAGCGCCGGATCCCGGATCAGCGCGGTCACGTCCCGGTTGAGCGCCTCGTGCACCTGGCTGGCCCGGGTGATGTACCGGACCACCTCGTCGTGCTCTCCGAGTTCGACCAGGCCCGCGATGGTGTGCAACCGGTTGCTGAACTCGTGCGCCTGCGCTCGCAGCGTGTCCGTGGTGTGTCGGCTGACGTCGAGTTCGCGGCGCAGGGCGGTCAGCTCGGTCCGGTCCCGCAGCGTCGTCACCGAACCGACCCGACGACCACGTACCAGCACCGGACGGCGGTTGAGCACCAACACCCGGTCGTCGCTGAGCACGATCTGGTCCACCCCGCTGACCCGGCCGGTGAGCACGTCACGCAGCCGGGATTCCATCGGCTGGGCGTGCAGCGACTGGCCGACCGGCGAGGCGGGCAGGCCGAGCAGGCGTACCGCCTCGTCGTTGACCAGGGTGACCCGGTCGGCGGCGTCGGTGCCGAGGACGCCCTCCTTGATGCCGTGCAGCATCGCCTCCCGGTGCTCGACCAGGCCGGTGATCTCGTCCGGTTCCAGGCCGAGCGTCTGCCGCTTCACCCGGCGGGCCAGCAGCAGCGACCCGGCCACCCCGAGCACCCCACCCAGCAGCAGATACGTGAGCAGGTTGGTCAACCCGGCGGCGAGCTGTTCGGGCAGCGTGGGGTAGATGTCGCCAACCACGATCAGGCCGAGGAACCGGCCGTCCCGCTCGTCCAGCACCGGCACGTGCGCGACCAGCGCCTTCGACCCGTCGTCGACCAGACCGACCCAGGAACGGCCAGCGAGTCCGTCGCTGTCGCCGAGGACCGCCGGCGCCCCCGCGTCCGGGCCGGTGACGAGCCTGCCGGTGGCGTCGGCGATCAGGACGTACGAGGCGCCGGAGACCGCCCGCGCGCTCTCCGCCACCGCGGCCAGCGCCTCCTGCCCGGTGGGGTCGCCGAGGCCCAGCCGCACCGTACGGTTGATCGCCGCGTTCTCCCCCACCGACCGCAGCCGAGCGCCCTCGTCGCGCCGGAACGCCGCGTCGGCCTCGGCGATCGAGACCGCCGCGACCGCGCCGACGACGAGCAGCACGATGCCGAGCTGCAGCAGCAGGAACTGTCCGGCCAGGGACATCCGCTGACGCATCGCTCCTCCTCTGCCAGGGGTACGACCGCGTCGGACCCGGGTGGGGATGGTGGGAAGCGTCCGCCTGACCGGCGCCGACGTCAACCGCAAACTACCCGAGCCCTGGCTGATGACAAGTGGCCGCCGGGCGAGCAGGATCGGCGAATACCGCGAGGGAGGAGGGACCGGGGATGCGACCGCCGCGCCGCGCCGTCATGGTCGGCCTCGCCCTGCTGGTCGTCCTGCCGGGCTGCGCACCCGGACGCCCAGCGGACGAGTTGACCGAGGTGCGGGTGCTGGTGCCGAACGCGCCCGGCAGTGGTTACGACGTCACCGCGCGGATCGCGGCCAAGGCCCTTGAGGACGCCGACGTGATCCGGGGCGTGGAGGTGTTCAACCTGCCGGGCGCCGGTGGTGTGGTCGGTCTGCGCCGGCTCGGTTACGAACGCGGCAACGGACGGCTGATGATGTTGATGGGGCTCGGGGTGGTCGGCAGCCAGTATGCCCAGAGCGCCCCGGTGACCTTGCAGGACACCACACCGATCGCCCGGCTGATCGAGGAACCGGCGATTGTGGTGGTCACCCGCGACTCCCCGTACCGCGACCTGACCGAACTGATCACTGCGTGGCGGGCGGACCCGGGCGCCGTACCGGTCGGCGGGGGTTCCTCGGCCGGCGGCCCGGACCACCTGGCACCGATGCTGGTCGCGGACGCGGTCGGCATCCGGCCACGGGACGTCGTCTACCGGCAGTACGACGGCGGAGGCGACCTGCTCGCCGCGATCCTGCACCACCAGGTCGCGTTCGGCGTTTCCGGGCGGAGCGAGTACGCCGACCAGATCGACTCCGGCCAGTTGCGGGTCCTCGCCGTCACCAGCGCGCGGCGGATCCCCGGCATCCTCGCCCCCACCCTTCGCGAACAGCGGGTCGACGTGGTGTTCAGCAACTGGCGTGGCATCGTCGCCCCTCCGGGGCTGTCCCAGAGGGACGTGACCGGGATGCGGGACGCGGTCGCCCGGTTGCACGACTCGCCCCAGTGGCAGACAGCCCTGGCCAAGTACGGCTGGACCGACGCCTACCTCGACGGGCCGGCGTTCGGTGACTTCCTGCGGGCGGAGAACGAGCGCCTGGCACATCTGCTCGGCGGACTCGGGCTCGCCGGAGCGGGCTGATCTTCGGGCGCTCGCCTATCGTGACGGAATGTCCGACCAAGACCCCGTCGTCGATTCTCCCGCCGGTCCGTCCGGCGGTCCACTGAGGGGTCTTCGGGTGGTGGAACTCGCCGGCATCGGGCCGGGTCCGTTCGCCGCGATGATGCTGGCTGACATGGGAGCGGACGTGATCCGGGTGGACCGTGCCGCCGAGGTACGCCCGGAGCGGTTCGGCACCCCCCACCCGGACCTGCTGAACCGGGGCCGCCGCTCGATCGGGGTGGACCTGAAGACCGACACCGGCCGCCGAGTCGTGCTCGATCTGGTACGCAACGCCGACGTACTGCTGGAAGGGTTTCGTCCGGGGGTGACCGAACGACTCGGCCTGGGACCGGGCGACTGCCACGCGGTGAACCCGCGTCTGGTCTACGGCCGGATGACCGGCTGGGGCCAGGACGGACCGAACGCCGCGTACGCCGGACACGACCTGACGTACCTGGCGCCGACCGGGATCCTGCACGCGATCGGACGGGCCGACGAGCGACCGGTGCCGCCGCTGAACCTGGTCGGCGACTTCGGTGGGGGCGGACTGATGCTCGCCTTCGGCGTGGTCTGCGCCCTGCTCGACGTACGGGCGGGTGGAGCCGGACAGGTGGTCGACGCCGCCATCGTGGACGGCGCCGCGGTGCTCTCCACCGCCCTGCACGGTCTGCGTCGGCTCGGCATGTGGCCGGGCGAACGGGGCGGGAACCTACTCGACGGCGGTGCCCCCTTCTACGACACGTACGAGTGCGCCGACGGCCGGTTCGTGGCGGTCGGGGCGCTGGAGCCACGCTTCTACGCCGAACTGGTGAACCTGACCGGATTCGAGCCACCCACGGGTGGTGGCGCGGACCGGTTCGACCCACGGCGCTGGGCGGTCGACCGGGCCGCCTGGGCGGAACTGTTCCGCACTCGTACCAGGGACGAGTGGGCCGCCCTGCTGGAGCGGAGCGACGCCTGCGTCGCTCCGGTGCTGGACTGGGACGAGGCGCCGGACCATCCGCACCTGCGTGCGCGGGGGGTCTTCGTCGACCACGCCGGTGCCGTCCAGCCCGCTCCGGCCCCCCGGTTCAGTGGTACGCCGGCCGCGATCCGCCGCCCGCCGCCGCAGCCGGGCGAGCACACGGACGAGATCCTGGCCGAACTCGGCCGCTCGGACAGCGACATCGCGGGACTACGCCGGGGCGAGGCCGTCGCCTGACGCGCGTGGCGGCGCGGTGCTGGTTACGCCAACGGCACGGCGGTGCCGGTCACCGCGATTCCGGTGTGCGGGTCGGCGGGGATGCCAACCGTGAGCACACTCGGTCTCCCGAGGTCGACGCCCTGATGGACGGTGATCAGCGCCGGCACCGTGACCAGGCCCCGTTCGCGCAGGTAGCCGCCGAACGCGGCGGCAGCGGCACCGGTGGCCGGGTCCTCGACGACCCCGCCCGGCGGGAACGGGTTGCGCGCGTGGAAGACGTCCGGGGACTCCCGCCAGACCAGGTCGACGGTGGTCCAGTCGCGGCGTGCCATCAGCGCGGCCAGCGCCGGCAGGTCGTAGTCCAGGTCGGCGAGTCGCGCCCGGGTCGCCGCCGCGATCACCGGGTGCCACGCTCCGGCGTACGCCACCCGTGGCGGCAGTGCCGGATCGAGATCAGCCGTACGCCAGCCGAGGGCCGCGAGCAGTTCGGTGAGATCGGCGTCGCCGATCGGTTCGGTACGCGGCGCGACGCTGGTCAACGTCGCGGTCGTCGTGCCGTCCGGAGTGACCGCGGTGGTCACCTCCACCTGCCCGGCCCGGGTGTGCAGGCGCATCCGGCCGGCGCCGTGGCGCTGGGCGTACGCGGCGGCGGTGGCGATGGTGGCGTGCCCGCAGAAGGGAACCTCGGCGAGCGGGCTGAAGTAGCGGACGTCGAACTCGGCGTCGCCGGCCGGGATCAGGAACGCTGTCTCGGAGTAGCCCACCTCGGCCGCGATCCGGAGCATGTCGGCGTCGTCCACGCCGGAGGCGTCCAGGACGACGCCGGCCGGGTTCCCGCCGCTCGGGTCCGTGCTGAAGGCGGCGTACCGAAGGATCTCCATGGTCGCGACCCTACGCGGGGGCCGGATGACCGACGACAGCCAATGGCGGCGAACTGGCCCGGCCGGTGACTCCCCTCGGTGAGCGAGCCATAACCGCTGGTCGGGGCGCCACCGGGGGTGAGCCCGAGAATGCTTCATTTTCACTCATCCGACACACCGGAGACGACGCCTCGATTGTTGACAAACTTCAACCTATCGGGGGCCATCGGTGATCAGTCCCATCCGATGCCGGCGGTCGCCGGACGACGACCACGGGCAGGCTGATCACGATCATGAGTCAACCCCAACGCCCCACCCACAGGCACCCTCCCCGGACCGTGGTGACATCCACCCCACGGCAGTCGGAATCCCACCGCGCCAGCCTGCGGCCGTCGGCATCCCACCGCGTCAGCCCTCCTTCCCTACCGCTCTGCGTCAGCCCACACCCGCTACCGCGCGATGTTCGGTTCGGACGGCACCACGATGGCAGTTCTCGCCGCACCCCAAAGGAGAGACACCATGCGGCTGATCATCTTCAACACCCTGATGGGCGTATGCGCCGGCACCGCACTGCTCCTCGTACCGCGCTTCTGGGCCGCGGTCCGGGGCGAACGGCCGCCGTTCCTTCTGCTGGGTAACCAACCGGTCAGTGCCAGCGGCTGGGCCGCCACCTTCGGCATCCTCGGCGTGGTCCTCACCTCGCTCGGCTTCGTCACCACCGTCTGGCACCCCTCGTCCCCCGCCAAGGACTACATCGACACCATCTTCGGCGAACCGACGCTGCTGCTCGGCGTCATCCTGCTCGCCGCCGCCTGGTACCTGGGACGACGCCCCGACGGCGAGGAACTGGAGCCGGCGGCGCTTCGGGCGGTGCTCACCCCGGTGAGCTGGGTGGTGTTCTGGCTCGGCGTCATCCTGGTCTGGTGCACCCTGGCCATCATCCGGTTCAACGTCGTCGGCTCCGCCCCGAAGGAAGAACCGATCACCGGGCTGCTGCACGACTGGCCGATGCTGGAGAACCTCTTCTTCGCCTTGGTGCTGTACGCCCCGGCGGCAATAGGCTGTCTGCTCTTCCCCGCCGCCGTACGCGGCCGGGGCCGAGCGGCCTGGCTCGTCCTCTACTGGTCCTGGACCATCGCCGGACTGGGGTTCGCCCTGTTCAGTGCGATGAACTTCTACACCCACACCGGCATGTTCATCAACATGGGTACGGAAGGGCCCGACTACCGCTGGTGAACCGTGCGGGCACCACACGGTGACGCTGACCGCCGAGGCCCGGGTCCGCCGAGTTGGCAGGCCCGACCGAGTGGACGCGGGCGGCCACGCCTGATCGGTGGAGATAGCTGATCTAGGCTGGCCCGGTCCGGGTCGGAATATCCGGCCCAAGGTACGGCGAACGCGCGGAAATCGGGAGCCACCATGTACGACACGATGCTGGCGGAGACGGTCACCATCACCGGGGCGGACGGCGATGAGATCGAGGCTTATCTGGCCCGGCCGATGGGCCCCGGCCCGTACGGCGCGGTGGTGGTGATCCACCACATGCCCGGGTACGACGAGGCGACGAAGGAGATCACTCGTCGCTTCGCCCACCACGGTTACCTGGCCATCTGCCCCAACCTGTACAGCCGGGAGGCACCCGGGGCGAGCCACGACGACGCGGCAGCCGCTGCCCGCGCGAACGGGGGTGTGCCGGACGTCCGGTTGGTCGGTGACGTGGCCGGCGCTGCCGCGTACCTGCGTGGGATCCCGTCGAGCAACGGCAAGGTCGGCGTGATCGGCTACTGCTCGGGCGGTCGGCAGACGTTCCTCGCCGCCTGCCAGTTGCCGCTCGACGCAGCGGTCGACTGCTACGGCGCGTTCGTCGTCGGTACGCCCCCGGCGGGCATGCCGGCCACCTTCCAGCCGCTGATCGGGATGGCCGACCAGCTCTCCGCCCCACTGCTCGGGCTCTTCGGGGCGGACGACCAGTACCCCTCCCCGGAGCAGACCGCCGAGTTGGAGCGGGAGCTGACCCGGTTGGGCAAGACGTTCGAGTTCCACACCTACGAGGACGCCGGTCACGCCTTCTTCGCCGTCGACCGGCCCAGCTACCGGCCGCAGGCGGCGGTCGAGGGCTGGCAGCAGATCCTCACCTGGTTCGACCGCTACCTGAGCGCCTGAGGAGCCGGACATGTGCACCTATGTCACCGAGAAGATCGAGATCGACGGCAGCGGCAAGGGTCCGGCGGGCTGGTTCGGGTTGACCGGCGCCACGGTCTACGTCGACCACCCCCAGCACGCCCCGTACGAGCACACGGTGAACATCGACCTGATCAATCCGGCCGCCGGTCCGGGTGCCCGGGTGGCCGTGGAGCTGACCGAGGAGTCGGCCCTCGCGCTGATCGCCGCGATCCAGGCCGCGCTCGCCAGCGCCCCGCCCGGCCTGGCCAGCGCCGCGCCCCGCGTGTCCTGAACCTCGGGAAAGGTCGGATCCGGTGCGCCGGAGCTGGTAAACGCGGACAGTAAGCTTGCCCGCAGGCAGAAGGTGGCCCGGCCAGGGTGATCTTCACCGCCGGAGTGACCTCCGTCGCTCCGACCAGCTCCGGCACCGGCGGATCCCGCCGAGGGAGTGGGCATGGTCGACGGATGGCCACCGGCGGCCGGTGGCAGACCCCGCCGTCGCGCCGCTCCGCCCCGGGGCCCGGCCACGCCGCCGCGACCCGACTGATCCGAACTGATGAGGACCCGGTGACCCAGACTGCCGACAGCACCGCACAGGATCCGACGGCCCCGGCCGTTCCCCTCTCCGCGCAGACCGGACCGTACTTCGGGCGGTTCGGTGGGCGATTCGTGCCCGAGGCGCTGATCGCGGCGCTGGAGGAGCTGGACAGCGCATACCAGGCGGCGCTGGTGGATCCCGAGTTCATCGCCCAGCTCGAAGGGCTGCACCGCAGCTACTCGGGGCGCCCGAGCATCCTCACCGAGGCACCCCGGTTCGCCGAACACGCCGGTGGCGCCCGGATCATCCTCAAGCGCGAGGATCTCAACCACACCGGATCCCACAAGATAAACAACGTCCTCGGCCAGGCCCTGCTGACCGTACGGATGGGCAAGACCCGGGTGATCGCCGAGACCGGCGCCGGACAGCACGGGGTCGCCACCGCGACCGCCGCCGCGCTGCTCGGGCTCGAAGCGGTGATCTACATGGGCGAGGAGGACACCCGCCGGCAGGCCCTGAACGTGGCCCGGATGCGACTGCTCGGCGCCACCGTCGTCCCGGTGACCGCCGGTTCGCGCACCCTCAAGGACGCGATGAACGAGGCCATGCGGGACTGGGTCACCAACGTGCACGACACCCACTACCTGATCGGCTCGGTGGCCGGGCCACACCCGTTCCCCTCGATGGTGCGCGACTTCCAGAAGATCATCGGGATCGAGGCCCGGCAGCAGGTGCTCGACCTGGTCGGGCGGCTACCGGACGTGATCTGCGCCTGCGTCGGCGGCGGGTCGAACGCGATCGGGATCTTCCAGGCGTTCCTCGACGACACCGGGGTCGAGCTGGTCGGGCTCGAAGCGGGCGGGGACGGGATCGACACCGGACGGCACGCGGCGGCGATCAGCGGCGGCGCGCCCGGCGTACTGCACGGCAGCCGTTCCTTCATCCTCCAGGACGAATTCGGTCAGACGGTGGAGAGCCACTCGATCTCGGCCGGACTGGACTACCCCGGCGTCGGGCCGGGGCACTCCTGGCTGCACGAGATCGGTCGGGGGCGCTACGAGCCGGTGGACGACGCCGACGCGATGGAGGCATTCCTACTGCTCTCCCGTACCGAGGGGATCATCCCGGCGATCGAGAGTGCACACGCGCTCGCCGGTGCGATCCGCGAAGGCCGCCGGCTCGGCCCGGACGGCGTCATCCTGGTCAACCTCTCCGGTCGCGGTGACAAGGACGTCGACACCGCTGCCCGCTACTTCGGCCTGCTGGACGACGCGCCCGCGTCGACCGCCACCTCCGCGCCGGCTCAGGCCGCCGACGCGGCGCACGGAGAGGACGTGACCAAGTGACGGTCCGTACGACTATCGAGAAGGCGCGGGCCGAAGGCCGAGCGGCGTTGATCGGTTACCTGCCGGTCGGTTTCCCGGACGTCGAGACCTCCGTCGCCGCGATGCGGGCAATGGTCGCCGGTGGCGTGGACATCGTCGAGGTCGGCCTGCCGTACTCCGATCCCCTGATGGACGGTCCGGTGATCCAGCGGGCGACCGAGGCGGCGCTCGCCGCCGGAACCCGCACCGCGGACGCCTTCACCGCCGTCCGCGGTGTGGTCGACGCGGGCGCACCGGCGCTGGTGATGACCTACTGGAACCTGGTCGACCGGTACGGCGTGGACCGGTTCGCCGCCGACCTGGCCGCCGCCGGGGGCTCCGGACTGATCACCCCGGACCTGATCCCGGACGAGGCCGCACCCTGGCAGACCGCCTCCGACGCGCACGACCTGGACCGGGTCTATCTGGTGGCGCTCACCTCCACGCCGCAGCGACTGGAGCTGACCGCGAACGCCTCCCGTGGATTCGTCTACGCCGCCTCGCTGATGGGCGTGACCGGGGAACGCGCCTCGGTCGGCGGTGGCGCCAAGGGCCTGGTCGAGCGGGTGAAGGCGGTCAGCGACGTACCGGTCTGTGTCGGCCTCGGGGTGAGCAACGGCACGCAGGCCGCGCAGGTCGCCGCCTTCGCCGACGGCGTGATCGTCGGCTCGGCCTTCGTCCGCGCCCTGCTCGACGCCCCCGATCGCCAGTCCGGTCTGGCGGCGGTGGAGGCGATCGCCCGTGACCTGGCCGAGGGCGTCCGCTCCGCCTGATCCCCCCGTTCCCCGGCGATCTGCTTCCTAGCACAAGGGGGCAGGAGGGCGGAGGAACTCTTCGCTGGCGGCTTCGACACGTCGCGACGCGGATCGCGACGTGTCGGCGCCGGCCGGCAGGAACGGCAGTCGTACGGCAGGGGTCGGGATACGACCCTGCGCGTGCAGGACCGCCTTGACCACGGTGGGATTGGGCTCGGCGAACATCGCGTTCGACATCATGGCAAGGCGGTGACCGAGCGCCCGACCCCGAATGGCGTCGTCAGCTCGCCAGGCATCGATCATTTCGACGAAGCGTGTTGTGCCAAAGTGCGCCGAGGCCAGGATGCCGCCCTGCGCGCCGAGTGCCAGCAGGGGCGAGATGAGCACGTCGTCCCCACCGAGCACCGCGAAGCCGGACGGTGGGTCGGCGAGCAGCGCGACGACGGTGGAGTCGATCCCGCCGGCCGCGTACTTGACGCCGACCACACCGTCAAGGGCAGCCAGCCGTACGAGGGTGTCGGTGCGCAGACACTGTCCGGTCCGGTACGGCACGTGGTAGACGACGAGCGGAACCGAACTGGCCTCGGCGAGTGCCGCGAAATGCGCGACCACTCCCGCCTCCCCGGGGCGGAGAAACGGCGGCACCAGGCTCAGCGCCGCGGTGACCTCCGGCCGTCCGTCAAGGGCCCGTACCTGCTCGACCGTGTTCGCGCCGACCAGCAACTGAGCCGAATGCTCGCCGCAGACGCGGGCGATCACGTCGACAACGGCGCGCTGCTCGATCGCGCTCAACGACGTGGGTTCCGCGGTGGTGCCGAGCGCCACGACGCCTGAGGCGCCGGCATCCAGCACCTCGTGGGCCAGGGCCTCCAACGCGGGGAGGGCGATCGCCCCGGTGCGGTCGAACGGCGTGACCAGGGGGACGTACAGACCGGTGAGTGTCATGGTCACAGCGTCTGGCAAGCAGACATGTAAGGTCCAGTTCACGTTACTTGACGAAACCGTAAGCTTTACTGATGCTCGACGTACGCCGGCTGCGACTGCTCTCCGACCTCGCCCGCCTCGGCACCATCGCCGCAGTCGCCCAGGCGCACACGTACACGCCGTCGGCGGTCTCCCAGCAACTGTCCGCACTGGAACGGGAGGCGGGCGTACCGCTGCTGGAACGCACCGGCCGTCGGGTTGCCCTCACTCCGGCCGGCCGGGTTCTTGTCGAACACGCCGGTACGGTTCTTGCCGCCCTGGAACGGACCACGGCCGCGCTCGCCGCCGTGGCCACCGGACTGTCCGGCCCGCTGCGGATCGGCGCCTTCCCGAGCGCGGTGCGTACGCTCCTGCCGTCGACGCTCGTCGCACTCGGCCGGCAACATCCCGGGCTTGAGCTGATGGTGACCGAACTGGACCCGGTCGCGGTTCCGGCGGCCCTACGAGAGCGCCAACTCGACGTCGGACTGCTGCACGACTACGACGTTGTCCCGGTCAAGCCGGACCCGATGCTGGACACGGTGTCCTTGTTGGACGAAACGGTGTTCCTCGCCGTACCCGACACCGCGCCGACCATCGGGCGCGTCGACCCGCTGCCGGACGTCCAGGACGCCGCGTGGATCATGGCGAGTTCGGGCACCCTCTGCCACACCGTCACGCTGCATGTCTGCCGTTCGGCCGGTTTCACGCCCCGGGCGCGTCACCACACCGACGACTTCGCCACCGTGCTTGCCCTGGTCGCAGCCGGTCAAGGCGTCTCGTTGGTACCCCAACTCGCCGCCGCGCACCCGCCCGTCGGCGTACGGCTGTTTCCGCTCGACACTCGGCGGCGGACCCGCGTCGCGTACCGCCGGGGTGCCGCCGCCCACCCGGCCGTCGCCGCCTTCGTGGCAGCGATCCGCGATTCCGTCGGCGCCTTCACCGACCAGGACGCCCCCGGTTCCCGACCACCCGGAGACCACGCCGCCCGGCCGCCGCGACGGATGCCCGTGACTCGTCGCACGGTTGGTCACGCTGGCGAATAGTGCGTCGCCAGGTAGGTGTGCAGCGCGGCCGAGGCATGAAGGCGGCGGAGGCTGAGTTGATGGACCTGCTCGTCGCGGCGGGACAGCTCGGCGAGGGCACGCTCCAGGCTGCCGTTGGAGCGGATCGTGGCGATGACAGAGTCGATGATCGGGAAACCGAAGCCACCGGCGCGCAGGACGGCGACGAGGTGGGCGGCGCGCTGTTCGGCCGGCTCGTAGAGGCGGTAACCGGTCGTCGGGTCCCGCTGGGGCCGTAGCAGTCCCCGACGCTCCCACAGGCGCAGAACCGGAGTGCGGACGCCGATGTCGGCGGCGACCTGGCCGATGCGGGCCCGACGCCGGGCGGCGGGGGCCGGGCGACCGGCGGTTTGGGCGAAGGCGTGGGTGGCGGCGGCGATGGTCGCGCGTTCACGGGCGAGTTCGGCGTGACTGTCGTCGACGGCGGCCAGCGCGGCGGAGAGGTTGCCCTGGTGGACGGCGGTGAGGATCGCGCGGGCGCGGGCCCATCCGTGGCCGGCCGCGAGAGCACGGGCGGTGCGCAGAGCATCGGCGTGGTGGTCGGTGAGGACCCGGTAGTTGTTGGCGGCGCGCTCGGCGGGCGGCAGGAGGCCGGTGGCCAGGTAGTTGCGCACCTGTTGCTCGGTGATCCCCGCCAACCGGGCCAGTTCCACCAGGCGCCACCGCTGCTCGCTCACCTTGCCAGCCTATTTGAGGGTTCAGAAGCTTCCACGTCGGAGGCTCTGGGTAAAAGTCTCTAATAGCAATTCAATGAGAAAATTGAACCGTGGATGCGAACGAGATGAAGCGGTACGTCTGCGAGGCGTTCGACGGCGTCAGAGCCCTCGACAGTTCCGGCGACACGTTCTTGATGTACGACCCCGACGGCGATCTCCCCGCCGAGCGCCAGTTCCCCTTCGCGACGATCGTGACCGGAGATCACTACGACAGCGTCTCCAGGCTGAACCGGCCGGACACCTACCGGCTCAACATTGGCCTGACCAAGGCCACGTACACCGGTTCGTTCGGCGCCGTACCCACCCGTCGCGACGCCGACGGTGTGCTGGAGACAGGGTTGGACTACGCGGTGGTGGACAGGCTCATGCCCCACCCGGTCTATGCCTCGCAGTACTGGGTGTGCGTGGTGAATCCGGGCACGCAGACGTGGGAGACCGTCCAGACACTGCTGACCGAGGCACACGGGTTCGCGGCCCGGAAGTACACGAACCAGCAGGGTCGGCGCGAGCAGCGACCGGAGGAGGGCAGCTAGGGGGTGGCGTAGATTTCGAGTTCGGAGAGTTGTCCGGCGGGCCAGCCGGTGTTGGCGCCGATCAGCACCCGTACGTAACGGGTGGTGGTGGCGGGCAGGGCGACGGTGACGGCGTTGCCGCTGGCCGGATTGAACGTCAGTGTGCTCGGGCCGACGACGGTGCCGAAGCTGGAGCCATTGGTGCTGCCCTGCACGGTGACGGTCTGGTTCCGGGTGCCCCAGGCCGACGAGGGAGGCAGCTTCAGCACCAGGCGACGGATCGACGTCGGTGCGCCGAGATCGACCTGCACCCACTGCGGGAACGCGTTGTTGGGGCTCTCCCAGTAGGTGTTCGGGTTGCCGTCGACCACGTTGACCGAGCCGTACGCCTGCACGTGCCCGCTCTCCGCGGTGGGTCGGTTCAGCGCCAGGTTCGTGGTGGGCGGCGGTGCGGTGTCGGTGGTGACGGCCAGCGTGTTCGACGGCGGTGAGACGTTGTTGGCGGCGTCGAGCGCGACCACGGAGAAGCTGTACGGGGTCGCCGGGCTCAGCCCGCCCACCGTGTACGACGTACCGGTCGGCGTGCCGACGACGGTCCCGCCCTGCCGGACCTGGTAACCGGTCACGCCGATGTCGTCGACCGACGCGGTCCAGGCCAACGAGACACTGGTCGCCGTCTTGGCGGTGACGGTCAGCGCGCCGGGTGCGCTGGGTGGGGTGCCCGGCTCGCTGACGACACCACCGTAGACCTCCACCTGGGACAGTTGCGCTGCTGGCCAGCCGGTGTTGGCGGAGGCGGTGAGACGCAGGTGGCGCAGGTTGGCGCTGGCGAAGTCGACGGTGACCTGGTTGCCGCTGGCGGGGTTGAACAGGTAGCCGGTCGGGCCGGCGACGGTGGTGAAGCTCGACCCGTTGGTGCTGCCCTGCACCGTCAGCGTCTGGGTACGGCTCTCCCAGCCGGCCGGCAACCGGAGTACCACCCGGTTCACCGCCGTGCTGGCACCGAGGTCGACCTGGAACCACTGCGGCAGGCTGCCACTGCTCTCCCAGTAGCTCGACGGGTTGCCGTCCACCGCGTTCGACGCCGCGTACGGACCGTTCTGGCTGCTGGCACTGGTCGGTTTGCCGGCGGCCAGGTTCACCGGTCCGGGTCCGGGGCCTCCGACGACCGGCGGAGTGGGGCGGACCGGGGTGAGGGCGAGTTGCCCCTTGAGCATCCGCCCACCGTCGGCGGTGATCCGCAGGTAGTAGTCGGAGGAGCAGGCGACGCCGTCCTCGTCGAGGGGGCGGATCCCGGTGCCGGCCGGCACCCACGCGGCGGTCTCGGCGGTCTTGGCGATCTGGTTTCCCTCGTTGTACTCGTCGAACATGGAGACGTAGAGTCCCTGCGCGCCGAGCCGCACCATGTTGTAGAGGTGTCGCCAGTAGAAGTCACCGTGGTAGCGGTGTCCGGAGGAGAGGTCGCCGGGCATGACGCAGGGCTGGTAGTCGATTCCCCGGGCGTTGCAGTCGGCCTGGTCGGGGACGTTGACGTTGGTGTAGAAGGAGTCCAGCCCGTCGAGGGTGCCGGTCCGCCCCACCATCCACGGCGAGATCATGTTGAAGGCGTGGTAGACGTCGAGGAAACCGGGTCGGGAGTCGTTGACGCCGGTACGCCAGTAGGTCGGCACGCCGCCGATGACGTAGCAGCCCTGTGCCTTGAACCAGTTGACCACCTCAAGGCAGGGTGCCGGGGCGAACGGGCGTCCCGGGTCGTCGAAGCCGAAGCCCCAGATGCAGACGACCGGCTTGCCGTTCTGTCGGGCGTACGCCGGTGAGGTGGTGTACGCGGACATCTTGGTGGTCCAGTCGGTCTTGAGCTCGTTCTGCATCGCCGTCCAGCTCGTGACGTCGTACATGATGTAGAACTTGCGGCCGAACCGTTCCGCCGCGCTGCGGACCTTGACAGCCATGGCGTCGCGGGTCGGGCCCTCGTCGCCGAACGGGTTGAAGCGTTGCAGTGCGGCGGTGTCGCAGCCGTGTTCCTGCATCCACCGGAAGTGGGTGTCGACGGTCTGCTGGTCGTACGAGGAGAAGAGGGTCGCCGGCTGGCCGTTGCCGAGGTTCGGGTACGAGGTGGTGTATCCCCGGGTGTACTCGCGCATGTCCGGCCAGGAGACGATCGTGGTGTTGCTGGGCGAGGGCGGCTGGAAGCGGTCTCGGCTCCAGTGCCACCAGCCGCCGATCGGGGCTCCGTCGCCGGGCGCGGAGAACCATCCCTGGTAGCCCACGGAGATCTTGCCGACCACGTCGCCGGGCGGGCTCGCCGCGTGCACCGGGCGGGCGGCGAGCAGCTCCGAAGTGGAGACTGCGGCGAGCGCCGAACCGGCCACGACCGACGAGATGAAGCTGCGACGGGAGACGGCCATGGGTGCTTCCCCTTTCGGGACGGAGCGGGGTGCGGCCATCGTGCCAGCTTCCTTCACATGACCGCAATACTCCGATCGATGTCTGAAACATTTGGACCGATGGGGGCAAAATCTCGACCCTGGTCGAGTGGCCGCTCAGCCGACAACTTCTCCGGGGATCGCCGGGACGATCTCCGTGAATATTTACCAACATCTTGTTTCTTCGCCATGATGCTCGTAACCTGCGATAAACATCGGATGCCTACCAGCTCTGGCTAGGCGGAATGTTCGAGATACGGGCAGTCGCGGTCCCACCGTGCGCGATAGCTCGGATGAATGGTCCACGAAGAAGGTGACTCGCGCACCGCCGACCCGTTACCCGGCACACTCGTCCTCCTGGGGAGCAGACCGTGACCATGAGCAGATCGTCGACGGGCCGCCACAGACTGGTCGCCAGCCTCGCCGCCGCGACACTGGCGCTCGGCATGACCGCCTGCGGCGACGACGACAGCGAGTCCAGCGACCGGTCGGTGACCATGTGGACCTTCAAGAACACCCACGTCGCCGCCCTGGAGCAGGTCGCCGCCGAGTTCAGGACCAAGACCGGGATCAGCGTCGAGATCGAGGCGTACACCCCCGACGACGTCTTCACCAGCAAGATTCAGAGTGCGGCGCAGACCGGTGACCTGCCGGACGTGCTCGAACTGCACGCCGGCGGCGAAGACCTCCGGGTCGGTGGCGCTGGCCTGCTCGGCGACCTCGCGCCGGACTTCCCGGAGTCGGCGATGGCGCGGTTCCTGCCCAGCACCCGCAGCGCCGGGCTCGTCACCGAGAAGCGCCGGGCCGAACAGGAGGAGGTCAAGAACGCCAAGGTCGGCAGCCTCTTCAGCGTGCCGTTCACCGCCGGTACCTTCGGCATCGTCTACGGCAACCGGGAGAAGATGAAGGCGGCCGGGCTCGATCCGGACAAGCCGCCCCGGACCTGGGAGGAGTTCGTCGGCTACCTCCGGGCGACCACCACCGCGGACCCGAAGCAGGGCGGCCTGTCACTGGGCCTGAAGGTCAGCCAGACCGGCTTCAACTGGATCTACGAACAACTCGCCTTCGCCTACCTCGGCCAGGCCGGCTTCGAGGCGCTCTTCGACAAGGACCCGGCGCAGGGCTTCGCCAGCCCCGAAGGGCTCCAGACACTCCGCCTCTACCAGCAACTCACGCCCCACTGGATTCCCGGGGTGAGCGCGCTCGGCATCGACGAGGCCGACGTCGCCTTCGCCCAGGGCAGATCGGCGTTCAACGTGGGCGGCACCTTCACCCTCGCCTTCCTCTCCCAGAACGGGATGCCGGCAGAGAACCTGATCACCTTCCCGATTCCGCCCGCGACCGGAGGCAAGGTCAGCGACCTGCGACTCGCCCCGCTGGCCCTCACCGGGCTCTCGGTCAGCTCGCAGACGAAGAACCGGGCGTCAGCGGTGAAGTGGATCGATCACCTCACCTCACCGGAGGGCTCCGGCGCGTTCGCCAAGGCCTCACTCGACCTGCCGGCGACCGACCTCGGCGCGCAGGCCGCCACCCTACTCGGCCCGAAACTCGCCGCGTTGCAGCAGTACTTCACCGGCCCACCGGAAAGCACCTACGACGCGGCGAACCGAGGCTTCCGGCCGCCCGACTACGACGAGGTGCAGGTCGGCGATCCGCTGGTGAAGTTCTCCCCGCTGGGCGAGACCGATCCGGCCGCCACCGCCGCCCAACTGGACAAGGTGCTCGCCGCCATGTGGCAGAAGTCCGGTTAGGACGGCACGACCGTGGCCCGTACGAACGTGATCAGACCGTGGGGACGACCCGAGGCCGGGCCGTCCCCACGGCCGCCCCGTCGCCGCCGGTCCGCCCGCCGGCAATGGCTGACCGGGTACGCCTTCATCGCGCCCGCGGTGCTGCTCTTCCTGGTGATGGGGCTCTACACCGTCGGCTACAGCGTCACGTTGAGCTTCGCGAAGTGGAACGGCTTCACCCCGGACTGGGAATGGGTCGGGCTCGACAACTACCGCGACCTGCTCTACGCAGACCCGTCGCTCGCCCCCGAACTGCGCGCCGCCGCCCTGCACACCGCGATCGCGATGATCGCGGTGCCGCTCGGCACCGTGGCGGTCGCACTGCCGCTCGCCGTACTGCTCAACCGCATCCAGCGGCTGCGCGGCCTGCTTCGGTCGATCTACTTCCTGCCGTACGTGACCACCGGAATCGCGGTCTACTACGCCTGGCGGTACGTGCTCGAACCCGACGGGGCGGTCAACCTGCTGCTCCGCTCGACCGGCCTGGGCAGCCTGGCCCGACCCCAGGGCTGGCTCGCCGACCCGGACACCGCGCTCGGCACCCTCATCGTGATCATCATCTGGGGCAGTGTGCCGGTGGCGATGCTGCTCTACCTCGCCGGCCTCCAGGCGATCGACCCGCACCTGATCGAGGCCGCCCAACTCGACGGCGCGGGCGGCGTACGGGTCGTCCGGCACATCACCTGGCCACTGTTGGTGCCGATCACGGCGGCGATCACCCTGCTCGGCATCCGGGACACGATGCAGGGTTTCCAGATCTTCCTGCTGATGACGAACGGCGGACCGGGCGGCCACACGGACGTACTCGGGCTCCAGGCGTACCAGCTCGCCTTCTTCCAGGGCCTCTCCCCCACCCTCGGCGTGGCCAGCGCACTCGGCTGGATGATCTTCCTGGCCGCCCTACTGCTCACCGTCGTCAACGCCCGACTGCTGCGGAGCAGCCAATGAAAGGTCTGGTACGCCACCTCTCCCCCGGCCGACTCGTCGCGTACGCCGCACTCGCGCTCTACGCGGTGGTCAGCCTCTACCCGTTCGCCTGGATGGTCTCCGGCGCGCTGAAGAACCGGGACGAGATCCTGCGCGGCGGCCATCTCGTGCCCCGCGAACCGACCTGGGACACCCTGGTCGGGACCTGGAGCCGGCTGCACTTCTTCGACTACCTGCTCAACAGCGTCAACGTGACCGGACTGACCGTGCTCGGGGTGCTGGCCGTCTACAGCCTGGCCTCGTACGCGTTCGCCGTGCTCGACTTCCCCGGCCGCCGGTTCCTCTTCTGGTTCTTCGTCGCGCTGCTCTTCGTGCCCGGCATCACGGTGCTGCTGCCTCTGGTGATCCTGGAGAACAAGCTCGGCATCCTCGGCACCCACCTGGGACTGGTGCTGCCGTTCGTCAACGGCACCGCGCCGCTGACCGTGCTGCTGCTGACCAACGCGTTCCGGTCGATCCCCCGCGAACTGCACGACGCCGCCCGGGTCGACGGGGCCGGCGAGACCCGGATCTTCTGGCGGGTCTACCTCCCGCTCAGCCGCCCCTCTCTGATCACCGTCGCGGTGCTGACCGCGGTGCCGACCTGGAACGAGTACGTGCTGACCCGGGTCTCGCTCAACGACGAGTCCCGCTACACCCTGCCGCTGGCCCTGGAGGCGCTCGCCTCGGGCAACGTACCCCGCTACAACGAGATCATGGCCGGCTCGCTGATCCTGGTGGTGCCGGTCATCGTGCTCTTCCTCGTGGCGCAGCGCTACTTCGTCAACGGCCTCACCGGGGCGGTCAAGGACTAACCGGTCGGCCGGCTCGTCACGGCGGTCGGCCGGCTCGTCACGGCGGCGAGGAGGCGTGATGTGATGGCTTCGTGAGCCGCGCCGTAGAGGAGACCAACCGCCGGATGCTTCGCGCGCGGGATGCGATGGACCGCGGATATGCCCAGCCGCTGGACGTCCCGGCCCTGGCCCGCATCGCCCATGTGTCACAGGCCCACTTCACCCGCACCTTCCGGGCCACGTTCGGCGAGACGCCACACCGCTACCTCCAGCGCCGCCGGGTGGAGCGGGCGATGTTCCTGCTGCGGGACACCAACCGGCCGGTGACGGAGATCTGCTTCGACGTCGGCTTCGGCAGCCTGGGGACTTTCAGCCGTACGTTCCGCGACATCGTCGGCCGGTCGCCGAGGACGTACCGCAAGGAGACGGCGGCCGTGGACGTGCCGACGTGCTTCACGAAGGCATGGACGCGGCCGAGCACCTGATCGCCACCTCCTCGGTGAGCCGTCGCCCCGGCCACGTCGCACCGAAGGGACCGGACCGGCCCTCGTCCACCGGTCGGTGGACGAGGGCCGCCGAGACAGCGGCCAGCCGCTACCGCGCTCGGAGAGCGGCGAACCGGACCGCTCAGGACTGCGGCGGCAGGTCCGGGCCGGTGGTACCGAGCTGCTCGGTGGCGATGACCTGCGGCACCGGCCAGGTGACCCCGGCCGGCGGCCAGCTCTGTCCGGTCCGAGCGAGGAAGTCGGCCGGGGGCTCGTAGATCGGCGGCTGACTACCGTCCGGGATCATGCTCTGCCACTGCACGCCCGCCGTACGGGACCTGAACTCCTCCTTCATCGCGGCCAAGTGCTCCGGTTGGATGATCAGGTCGACCGCGGTGGCGGAGAGGTACCGGGCGGCGGAGAGCAGCGCCTGGTGGGCGATGTTGGTCGCGGCCCCGGCGGTCACCGCCCAGTTGTGATGAGGTACGCCCGGCGGGAACGTGGTGACCAGGACGTTCACCGTCGGAACCTGCCAACTCACGTCGGCGGAGTCGGTCGACGGGCCGCCGAGGAACGTGGGCGGAGGAGGGGTCAGTGGCACCAGGGTGGTCGGCAGCCCGACCTCCGGCTTACCGAGCGACTTCTGCAGCCCCTTGGCGAGCTGCTGGTCGGCGGCGGTGAATTCCGGCGGACCGATCAGCTGCATGTTGGCGTTGGCC
Source organism: Micromonospora sp. NPDC050417 (assembly GCF_044458865.1). Lineage (NCBI taxonomy): Bacteria > Bacillati > Actinomycetota > Actinomycetes > Micromonosporales > Micromonosporaceae > Micromonospora > Micromonospora sp. NPDC050417. The sequence continues at coordinate 30,930 of NZ_JBITIH010000017.1, read as the reverse complement.
AGCTCGGCCCCGGCCCGGTTGCCGAGTCCGTTCCAGGTTCCCGCGTGGTACCGGTACGTGAGCCGGGTCTGGCTCGCCTGCGCGGCGGCCTTCGCACACTCCACGATCTTGTCGTAGAGCACCTTGACCCGGGCCGGGCTCCCCTCCCGGATGAAGAACCAGATCGAGCACATGTCCGGGGTGACGTTCGGTGCGCCGCCGCCGTTGATGATGGCGTAGTGGAACCGGCCGGAGGCGGCGACGTTCTTCTCCCGCAGGAACTCCGACATGGTCGCCATCAGCAGCGCACCGTCCAGCCCGCTCTTGTTACCCAGCGGTGAGCCGCCGTGCCCGGCCGCTCCCAGGAACGTGAACGTGGCGGAGGCGAGTGCGCTGGTGGTGTTCCAGGTCGCGAGGGTGTTCGCGAACGGATGCCAGTCGAGGTACGCGTCGAGCCCGGCGTACACCCCGGCCTTGACCGCGTACGACTTGCCGACCAACTGCTCCTCGCCGGTGGACCCGTACACCTTGACCGTGGCGGTGAGCCCCTGTGCCCGGATGGCCTTGCTGACCGCGATCGCGGCCCCGACGGACCCGGCGCCGAGCGCGTTGTGCGCGTCACCGTGCCCGGGACCGTAGGTCGGCCCGTACGCGTCGTAGTGGTAGATCAGCGGGTCGTGCGTGGTGACCGCACGCTTCTGGGACAGTCCGGGGAGCGCGTCGTACTCCGCGTTGAAACCGAGCACCGGTCCGCCGGAGCCAAAGGTGGCGACGAAGGCGGCGGGGAAGCCGGCCGCCCCCCACCGGATGCTGAAGCCGTGCGATCGCAGGAGCGCCGCGGTCGCCTCCGAGGAGCGCCACTCTCGCAGGGACACCTCGGCGTGCTGCCAGATCTGGTCGCTGAGTCCGGTGAGCGCGGCCGCGTTTGCGTCGATCCATCTCAGCGCGGTCTGCTTGGCCGCGTTGTCGCGGGCCGGGTCGGTGGGTGCCTGGTACGTCGACGGGGTGAATCCCGTGCGTTCGTCGTAGCCGAGGGTGGCGCCGAGCACCGGGTCGGCCGCGACCATGGCGGCGGCGCTCGCCCCCGCGCTCAGCCCGAACAGTTGGAGCGCCCGCCGTCGCCCGACTTCGTAGTCACCGGACATGAAACATCCTCCTTCGTACCAAGAGTCACCTCCTGGTCGAGACAAGGCAATTCGATCGCCTCGCCAGACTCTAAAGTGGACCTTGGGTCGGGAGTATGTGTTCATTCCGACAGACGGCCCGTGACCCGCTGGCACGGCCGCCTGCTCAACGCTTGATCGCCACCCCCACCCAGGCGGGAGTGCCTTTCGCGCGCTCGATCTCGGCCGGCTCGACAAGCTCGTCGGATTCGGGACGCCAGAAAGAGGGCTGGACGATTCCCGGTTCCAGCAGTTCCCAACCGGCGAAGAGCCGCTCGACCTGCTCACGGGTCCGCAGCACCACCGGCGCGGTCCGTTCGCTGTACTCCTTCTTCGCCTGGACACCCTCGGCGCTGTTCTGCGGCGGCGGCGAGGCGTGCGAGATAACCACATAGGAACCGGTGGGTACGGCGTCGCGCAGCCGAGCGAGGATGTCCCCGGGATCCTCGGCGTCCTGTACGAAGTGCAGCACCGCGACCAGCAGGATCGCCACCGGCCGGGCGAGGTCCAGGCCACCCTCGACGGCCAGCCGCAGCACCTCCGCCGGGTCACGCAGATCGCCCCGGAGCGCCGTTACCCGCGGTCGGTCGCGTAGGACGTCGTTCGCCTGGGCCACCACCACCGGGTCCAGGTCCAGGTAGACCACCCGGGCGTCCGGCGCCACCGCCGCGGCGACCTCGTGCACGCTGCCGGGGGCGAGCAGTCCGGCGCCGACGTCGAGCACCTGTCGGAGACCGGTCTCGAAGAGGAATCGGGCCGACCGGGCGAGGAACTCCCGGTTGGTGCGCACCCAGTACGCGACCTCGGGTTGTACGGCGAGCAGCCGGTTGGCCATCTCCCGGTCCGCGCCGAAGGTATGTGTGCCACCCCCGAGCGCGTTGTAGACCCGAGCCAGGTTGGGCCCGGACGGGTCCCCCTCCTCCGGCGTCCACGGCCTCTCCTCGGGCAGCTCCATCCGCTCCTCCTCCGGTCGTCAGGATCGACGCCCGTCACCGGTTCCATCGATCGGTGCGTGTGGTGCATCATCATGCCCTTCCATCGCCAGTGAGAGAAACCGCTCCTGGCGAGGCCCCGGGGGTTGACGATCTCCGCAGTTGGTGGGTTAGGTTAGCCATGCCTAAGGAATGAGGAGACGTCCGTGACCCAGACCGCCGAGCGACCCACGTCGATCCAGCCGTTCCGCGTCTTCGGCGCCGAGGTGCTACGCGTACATCGACTGAGTCCCAGCTTCCTGCGGGTCACCTTCACCGGCCCCGACCTGGGCCAGTTCGCCGACAACGGCTATGACCAGCGGATCAAACTGATCCTGCCGCTGCCGGAGACCGGCCTGACGGAGATGCCCCCCGGCCCGGACTGGTACGCGCGGTGGCGGGCACTGCCGCCCGAGCGGCGCAACCCGATCCGGACCTACACCGTGCGCGCGGTCCGCGCGGAGGTCGCCGAGGTCGACGTCGACCTCGTCCTGCACGGGGACGGCGGGCCGGCCGCCCGCTGGGCCGTCGCCGCCCGGCCCGGCTCGATCGCCGGGCTGTTCGGTCCGGTCGCCGGCTATTCGGGAGTGCACGGCGGGCTGGAGTTCCACCCACCGGCCCGAACCGACCGGCTGCTGCTCGCCGGCGACGAGACCGCCGTACCGGCGATCTGCTCGATCCTGGAACGGTTGCCAGCAGACGCGGTCGGCGAGGTGGTGCTGGAGGTGCCGGAGAGCGGCGACTCGCTCCCGGTCAGCGGCCCTTCCGGCGTAGACGTGACCTGGTTGGCCCGGAACGGTGCCGCCCACGGCAGCCAACTGGTGCCGGCGGTACGGGACGCGGCGCGGCGACTGCGCGCTGGCACGCCGACCCCGACGGCAGCGGTCGAGTTGGAGGATGTCGACGTCGACACCGACATCCTCTGGGAGGTCCCGGATGACGGTGCGGAGACGCCACAGACCGATGGTGGAGACCTCTACGCCTGGTTGGCCGGTGAGGCCGGAGTGGTCAAGACGCTCCGCCGCCAACTGGTCGGCGAGTACGGCATGGATCGCCGCGCGGTGGCGTTCATGGGCTACTGGCGCCTGGGCCGGACCGAGCAGAACTGAGCCCAGCGACGGCCGGTGTGATCGCGGCGCGGTGCCGGTGGGCTTCCCCGTGGCCTCCGGTACCGCGCCGCCCTGTTTCCGTGGCGCCGTCGCCGCGCCGGTCTGCTCAGAGCAGGTGGACGCGTTCGGTGCCGCCGTCGCTGTTCTGCAGGGTGAGGCTCCCCCCGCCGCGTTCCATCAATTCGAGGACCAGGTTGTAGACGACCAGCGCACGGTTGATCGTGTCGGTCTTGGTGTCCCTGGTACGCGCGCACGCCAGTTCGAGGGCGTCGACCGCCCTCGGGGTGAGGTTCACCGTGACCTTCACCAACGAGCGGCCACTCTCGCCGGACGCCGGGATGCCCGCGGCGACCTCCTGGTCCCCGACCACTGCCCGGCTGTCCTCGGTCTCTCCGTCGGCGACAGGCCGCCCGTCGGTCACTCGCGTCATCGCCGACACCCCTCACCGGCCCGGACCGCGAGCTGACCTCCCAGTGCTGTTCCTGGTCGTCTCAGCGCGCCCCCGGGTGTGATCACGGTTTATCCCCTCGATGCCGACCGTTCGACTGTCGGTTCCGGCAGGGCCGGCGCCGACGGCTGTCAGATCCGCGCGTGACCGGTGTCGGGACATCGACCGCCCGACTCGCCCACACGGCGGTCGCCGGAGGCTATTCCCGGCGGACGGCAGGCTGCTGTCAGGAATGTGACTGACGGGACCAGGTGGGCGTATTCGGCGGACCGAATGTGCGACATGGACAGTCGGGGTTTGACAGGCGTCTCTGTGGCGTACCCGATCGCCGCCAATTGTTCACGGAGTGGTCGGCACCGGCCGGCACCCCGCGCCGCCGTTCGGGCGAGCGGTCCAGGTTGTACGCCGAACGCCGGTATTGCCGGGACACACCGTGCCATAGGGGCACACATATATGGCTTCAGGTCAGTCGATGTATGGTCTGTAGCGTCATGGTCACCCTAGGTGATCTTGACGTTGACCCGGGTCGGCACACGAGGCTGCCGCCCCACAACAAAGGGATGAACGAGTGAGCCGACAAGAGGGAGCGGCCCCCCGATACGACGACGCCCCGACCGGGGAGTCCGAAGCGGAGGAGAGACCGAGCTACCGGGGGTACGCGTTCGACGTCTCCATCGACACCGGCCACGGGCCCTCCGTCGACGTGGACACCTCAGCACTGCGGCACCTCTCCGACAACATCGACGAGCACCAGGAAGGTTCGCATGCCGAATCAAGCTGACCAGCGCTTTGACCCCTCCGTCGACCGACTGCGGCAACTACGGCGGATTCGCCGCAACGCGGGTCGGCACGCGGTCGGACAGCGCTACGTCCGGCACGACCTCCACCGGAACCTGTCCCGCAGGACCGAGGGGACCGGGCTGGTCGACACACCTTGACCGATGGCCGCAGGGAGGCCGGACCGTTCGTTCGGGGAAGAACGAGCATCCGGCCTCCCGGCGCCCGCACCATCGAGTCGGGGATGGGCGGCGGAACGACGTACGACTCAGGGACGTTCGTCAACCGGTCTGCCGGCTTACTGGCCCCCTCGTTTCGACTGGTCCACTATCCGATGCGGAAGGCGCCACCAACAGCCAGGTAAGAGAGACTCAGGGGTCTTTCCCCAAGGACCAGGCGAAGATCCAAGGGGCGGCGTGCTCGGCCCCCTCGACGACACCCGCGCACACCCGTCACAGCGGGCCCGACCAGCGTGGATCCGACCACCACGAGTGTTGCCGAGAGCCCCTCGTCGCGTCACGATCCGCCGACGGCACCCACTGGCCTCGCCGGAACACCAAGGGCCGAACACCCCTCCGAAACCGGCGTGACAATCACATTATGCCGGCGATTCGGCTCCATTTGAAATGCCAACCTAATCTGACATAACCGGGCACCAAGCACAATCAGAATTGGCCCTGATCTCATCGTCGCCCAATGGTGCCATACAGTAATTGCGCCGACCTTCGCAGCTCATCGGAGCAGAATTTGTCGGCCCACTCCACCACCAACCGGAGGGAATGACGCATGGGCACCGTACGGCAAAAGGCACACCGATCCGCTCCACGGCTGATCGTCGGATCGGTACTGACGGCACTGCTGACCCTGACCACCGCCGGCGCCGCGCTCGGTCGGGGGCCCAGCACCGACGGGGCCTCGGTCGCGGCCCGCACCGACGCCTACATCCGGGACGTCGCCGGCGACGTGGGCGTGGAACCGCACAACCTCAATCCGATCTGGCAGAGCCCCGACATCAAGGTCTGCCCCACCGCGATCGAGTGTGCGACCAGCCAGAACCCGATCGTGGGCGTGACCAACTACGTCTTCGTCAAGCTCAACAACCCCGGCCCGTACGGCTCCGGCGTCAGCACGGGCACGGTGCAGCTCTACCGGACGACCCCCGGTGGCGGTGCGAGTTGGCCGATCCACTGGACGTCGATCGGCGCGGTCGCGACAAGTGCCTTCCCGGGCGTCACCACGGTGACGATTCCGTGGAACGGCGTACCCGGTCCCGGGCACTTCTGTCTGCTGGCCCGGTGGGTCTCTCCCACCGACCCGATGACGTCCGAGGGGCCGAGCCACAGCACCAACACCCGGAACAACAACAACATCGCGTGGCGCAACGTCGACTCGGTCAACCCGGCTCCGGGAACCCCCGAGGTGCGCCCATTCGCGATTGGCAACGAAACCAATGTGCCGACCAGGAACGACATCGTCTTCGCCCAGCGCGGAGAGCCATTCCAGAACGCCGGCGGCCGAATTGTCGCCGACCTGGGACCGGTCCTGTTCGAACGGTGGGTGCAGGCTGGGCGGCCCGGTGTGGGCATCCGGGAGGTCGGCCGTACCCAGGTGGAGATCGTCGGGGCGAACGCCAAGATCAGCGATCTGCTGCTCAACCCCGGTGAACGGCCGGCGTTCAGCCTGATCTTCTCCACGCAGACCGTGTCGTCACGGCAGTTCGTGGTCGACGTGATCCAGTTCGGCCCCGCCACGGCGGGCGGGGAGAAGACCGACGTCGGCGGCGTGCAGTACCTCGTCCGCACCGCCCAGCGGTAATCCGCGAAACTGGGGCGGTGGCTACCCTCGGGTGGCCACCGCCCTCACGCATCGGACGATCAACAGGTGAGCGCGGCAGATCCACGCGCCCCGCCGACGTCACCTCAGACGAAAGGGGCGAGCAGCGCCGAGACCGCCGACGGATCCTCGACGTGAGCGTTGTGGCCGAGGCCGATCAGGTTCACCGCCGACGACGACAGGCGGGCCAACTGTTCGTCGGTGACCATCGCGTCGTGTTCACCCCGGGCCAGCACCACCCGGCCCCGTGCCGCCGCGAGCAGGCCGGACAGGTCCGGCTCCCCCACACCGAAAGCGGCGTTCTCCATCGCCAGCCGCCACCGCCCGTCGTGCGCCACGATTCCGCTCGACACGGCGGGGTCGTCGGGCGGCAGCAGACCCGCCAGCCCGGAGACCCGCAGACACCGCTCGGCCGCAGCCTCGTACGAGTCGAACCAGGTGACCGGCCGGTGGGCGAGCGCCCCGGCCTTCGCCAACTCGTCCGCGCTCCACTGGACCTTGATGCCAAGCCCGATCGCGGCCCGCACCCGCACCCCGAACCAGCCGCTGGCGAGGGCGAGGGCGATCACCCCACCGAGGGAGTGTCCGAGCACCACCACCGGCCGGTCCCGGTCGAGCAGGTCGGCAAGGCTGCTGGCCAGAGCGCCGAAGGTGTAACGGGGCAGTGGTGTGGCGCCACCGTGACCAGGCAGGTCCGGTGCGAGCCAGCGACCGGCCCAGTGTTCGTCCAGATAGGGACGCCACCGCTGCCACACGGCACCGTTCGCACCGAGCCCGTGCAACAACAGCAGGGTCGGCGACTCCCCGTCCCCGCCCGCATCGTCCTGGATCAGCCGTACGTCAGCCATGACCGGCAGTGTGCCATCGCAGTCACCGAAACAGCGGGGGCGCCCCACCGAAGTGGAGCGCCCCCGCTTGGATCGCCCTGGGACCGTGGGCGATCGCAGGTGTCAAGCCGCTGCCAGCGCCGAGTCGCCCAGCGCCTGGATCCCGTCGACCTCCTCGGCCGGCCGCAGGGCCAGCGCGAGTACGTCGGCCACGTCGGCCAGGGTGTGGATGGTCAGCGCCTCGCGTACCTCGGTCGGCAGGTCGTCCAGGTCCGGCTCGTTACGCGCCGGGATGATGACCTCGGTGAGGCCCGCCCGGTGCGCGGCGAGGAGTTTCTGCTTCACCCCGCCGATCGGCAGCACCCGGCCGGCGAGGGTGACCTCACCGGTCATCCCGAACTCGGGGCGGACCGGCCGTCCGGAGGCGAGCGACGCCAACGCGGTCACCATGGTGATGCCGGCGCTGGGGCCGTCCTTGGGCACCGCACCCGCCGGCACGTGCAGGTGGATCCGGCGTCCGGCCAACGCGTTCGGGTCGAGCCCGAACTTGCGTCCGTTCGAGCGCAGGTACGACAGGGCGATCTGCGCCGACTCCTTCATCACGTCGCCGAGTTGGCCGGTCAGGGTCAGCCCTGGTTCACCCTCCATGCTCGTCGCCTCGATGAAGAGCACGTCGCCACCGGCGCCGGTGACCGCGAGACCGGTCGCCACGCCGGGGACGGCGGTGCGCTCGGCCGACTCCGGGGTGAACCGGGGCCGTCCCAGGTAGTCCTTGAGGTTGTCGGTGTCGACCCGTACCGGTCCGTCGGTGGTGGCCAGCGCGACCGCGACCTTGCGCAGGATCCGGGCCAGAGCCCGCTCCAGCTGACGTACCCCCGCCTCGCGGGTGTACTCGGCCGCGACCTGGCCGAGGGCCTCGTCGCTGACGCTGACCTCCTCGCTGGTCAGCCCGGCGCGATCGAGCTGCCGGGGCAGCAGGTGGTCACGGGCGATCGCGACCTTCTCCTCCTCGGTGTAGCCGTCGAGCGTGACCAGTTCCATCCGGTCCAGCAGCGGGCCGGGGATGGTGTCGACCACGTTGGCGGTAGCCAGGAAGAGCACGTCCGAGAGGTCGAGATCGACCTCCAGGTAGTGGTCCCGGAAGGTGTGGTTCTGCGCCGGGTCGAGGACCTCGAGCAGTGCCGCGGCCGGGTCACCGGCGTAGCCGGCCGAGATCTTGTCGACCTCGTCGAGCAGGATCACCGGGTTCATCGAACCCGCCTCGCGCAGTGCCCGCACGATCCGGCCGGGCAGCGCGCCGACGTAGGTGCGCCGGTGGCCTCGGATCTCGGCCTCGTCGCGTACACCGCCGAGGGAGACCCGGACGAACTTGCGTCCGAGCGCCCGTGCGACCGACTCGCCGAGGCTGGTCTTACCCACCCCGGGCGGACCGGCGAGGGCGAGCACCGCGCCGGAGCCACGGCCGCCGACGACCTGGAGGTTGCGGGCGGCCCGACGGTTCCGTACCGCCAGGTACTCCAGGATCCGGTCCTTGACGTCGGTCAGGCCGGCGTGGTCGGCGTCGAGCACCTCACGGGCCGCGACCAGGTCGGTGTTGTCCTCGGTACGGGTCGTCCACGGCATCTCCAGCACCGTGTCGAGCCAGGTACGGATCCAGCCGGCCTCCGGGGAGGCGTCACTGGCCCGCTCCAGCCGGCCGACCTCGCGCATCGCCGCTTCGCGTACCTTCTCCGGCAGGTCGGCGGCCTCGACCCGGGACCGGTAGTCGGCCGAACCGTCCGGCTCGTCCTCCCCCAGTTCCTTGCGGATCGCGGCGAGCTGCTGCCGGAGCAGGAACTCGCGCTGGGACTTCTCCAGTCCCTCGCGTACGTCGGAGTTGATCCGCTCGGTGACCTCCTGCTCGGCGAGGTGGTCGCGGACCCAGCCGACGAGCAGTTCCAGCCGCGTCGTCACGTCGGGCGCGGTGAGAAGTTCGATTTTCTGAGTCAGGCTGAGCCAGGGCGCGTACCCGGCCGAGTCGGCGAGTTCGGAGAGGTCGGTCATCCGCTCCAGGGCGTCGATGACCTGCCACGCGCCGCGCTCCTGGAGCAGTGACGTGGCGAGCGCCTTGTACTCGCGGGCGAGTTCCTTGGCCTTGCCGTTCGGCGTGGCCTCGTCGAGTTCGGTCGCCTCGACCCAGAGCGCCGCCCCGGGTCCGGGCACGCCGGAGCCGATCCGGGCCCGGGTGGTACCCCGGACCACTGCCGCCGGCTCACCGCTGGGCAGCCGGCCGACCTTCTCGATCAGGGCGATCACGCCCATCGAGCCGTACTCCCCGTCGACCCGGGGCACCGCGAGGACCTTCTTGTCACCCGATGCGCGGGCGGCGTCGACGGCAGCCTGGGTGCTCGGGTCGAGGGTCACCGGGATGACCATCCCGGGCAGCAGGACTGCGTCGGTCAGGGGCAGAACCGGAAGAGTTGCCATCGAACACCTGCCATCGTTTGAGTTGAGCCTGTACGACTCAAGTAACAAATGGTGCCCCGTGTTCCTGGCTGTGACGCAGGCCACAGGCGGGTCTCTGGCAATCCGGGCAGCACGGCGTGCCGGATCGATCCCACACTTTCCCGCATCCCCCGGGCGGTATCGGTCACCTTCACTGCACACCTGTAGCCTGCCCGTGTGAGCCAGCCGCCCCTCGACAACCAGCGGCAGGTGCCCCGAGCGGCCGCCTACCGACGGGGCAACCAGGCAGCCGCGCGCTACCGGTCGCCCATCCCCCGCCCAGCGGAGACCTCGCCCCACGAGGTTCCCGCCCGCTCCGGCGGGCCAAACCGCCGACGCTTCTGGCTCTTTGCCCTGGCACTGCTGGTGGCCCTGGGCATCAGCGCGGCGACCCTGGGGGCCGTCTTCGCCGGGCCGAGCCCAACCACCAGCGCGCTCGCACCCGACGGGGCGTCACCGGCCCCGGTGCGGGTGGCACCGCCACCGGGACCGCCGACCCCCCGACCTCCGACCGGGACGACGCCTCCGGCGCGGCAGGACCGGCCACTCCTCCCAGCCGACCCCGGTCCGCGCACCTCCACCGCCGCACCCCGGACCGCGCCCACGGGTCAGCCCGTGGTGTCGCCGGCCACAACCCAGCCCAGCCAACCCTCAGTCGTCTACAAGAACTGCAACCAGGCGCGCAGGGCCGGCGTCACTCCGTTGCGGGCCGGCGATCCGGGCTACTCGACGAAGCTGGACAAGGACGGCGACGGCGTGGCCTGCGAGAAAAACAAGGACTAGCCACCCACGGACGTCAGCGGTCGACCTCATTGCCAGGCAATGACGACCACCGATCGACTGTTTGTTGACCGGCCGACCGGGCGGACTCTAGGGTCCATAGAGGCATTCACCTTCACGATTCACACGGGGTTGGCCGGGACATCACACCGTCACCGGCCGGATCGGGAGCACCATGATGCGCAGAAAGCTTGCCCTCCTGCTGTCCACGGCGCTGTTGCTGACCGCGTGCGGCGACGGGGGCACAGAGAGCCCGGACAGCCGCGGCACCGACGCGACCAGGAAAATCACCGTCGGGGTCATCCCGATCCTCGACGTCGCCCCCATCTACCTCGGCGTCCAAAAAGGATTCTTCAGCAATCGCAAACTGGAGGTGAAGCTGGAGCTGGCCCAGGGAGGTGCGGCGATCGTGCCAGCGGTTCTCTCCGGCCAGTTCCAGTTCGGCTTCAGCAACAACACCTCATTGTTGCTCGCGCAGACCCGGGGCCTGCCGTTGAAGATCGTGGCGCCGGGCTCCTCCTCCACCGGCACCCCCGGCAAGGACTTCGCCGGCGTCGTGGTTCCCGACGGGAGCCCGATCAGGTCCAGCGCTGACCTCTCCGGCAGGTCCGTCGCCATCAACACCCTCAACAACATCAGCGACACCGTCGTACGCGAGGCGGTCCGTAAGGCCGGCGGCGACCCCCGAAGTGTCAAGTTCGTCGAGCTGCCATTCCCGGAGATGCCGGCCGCGCTCGCGAACGGACGGGTGGATGCCGCGTTTGTCGTCGAGCCTTTCCTCACCATCGCCCGTAACCAGAAGGGCCGGGACATCGCCTCGGCCTACGCGGAGGCGGCCCCGAACCTCTCGGTGGCGACCTACTTCACCTCCGACCAGTTGATCAAGTCCGACCCGGAGTTGGTCAAGGCATTCAGCGAGGCGATGGTGGAGTCGCAGGCGTACGCCGCGACGCACCCGGACGAAACCCGGCAGGTGCTCTCCACGTACACCTCGATCGGGGCGGAAATCATCCCCACCCTGACGTTGCCCGCCTTCCCGGCACAGATCAACCGCGAGTCCGTACAGGCCCTCGCCGACATGGCCGAGCGCGACGGGCTGGTCACCAAGCCACCGCAGGTGAGCGCACTGTTCCAGTAGTCCGGGGCCGCCAGCCCGACGGGTGTCGACGGGAAGGAGACGGAGATGGAGTTCGTCAGGAACCAGTGGTACGTCGCGGCCTACGGCACCGAGATCGGACGGGAACTCTTCTCCCGTACCGTCTGCGGCGAGTCGATCCTGTTCTGGCGGACCGAGGCCGGGGCGGTGGTGGCGATGAGCGACCGCTGCGTGCACCGGCGGTTCCCGCTCTCGGAGCCGCCGAGCCACCTGGTCGGCGACACGGTGGTCTGCGGATACCACGGTTTCACCTACGGCGCGGACGGGGTCTGTGTGGCGGTGCCGGGCCAGACCCGGATCCCGCGTACGGCCAGGTTGACCGCCTATCCGGTGAAGGAGCAGGACTCCTTCGTCTGGGTCTGGATCGGCGAGCGGGCACTGGCCGACGAGTCGCTGATCCCCCGGGCACCATGGCTGCGACTGGCGGGCTACACCACCGTGTACGGGATGGAACCGTTGGCCGCCCGCTACGACCTGCTGGTCGACAACCTGCTCGACCTGTCACACGAGACGTACCTGCACGGTGGGTACATCGGCACGCCGGAGGTGGCGAACACCCCGATCACCACCGAGGTCGACGAGGATCGGGGCATCGTCTACGTCAGCCGGCACATGGACGACGCCGAGTGCCCGCCGTTCTACTCCCGCTCCACCGGCATCGAGGGGCGGATCGTTCGGTGGCAGGACATCGAGTACCACCCGCCCTGCCTCTACCTGCTGCACAGCCGGATCGCCCCGGTCGGGGTCTACCCGGAGGCGGACGGCAACGACGCACACGCGTTCCATGTCGAGGTCGTCTACGCCATCACGCCGGAGACCGAGACGAGCACACACGACTTCTGGGCCGTGGCCCGCGATTTCGCCCTGGACGACCAGGATGTCTCGGACTTCCTGGAGCGGAGCAACCGGACCGTGGTGCTCCAGGATGTGGCCGCCCTGAACAAACTCGAACAGGTCATCGCCAGCGAGCCGGACGGCTACCAGGAACTCAGCATCAACATCGACACCGGCGGGCTGGCCGCCCGGCGGATTCTCCGGCGGATGGCGGCGGCGAGTCCGCCGCCGGCGCGGGCTGCGGCGCGATGACCGCCGAGCCGACCAGGCTCACCGGCACCGGCATCTACCGCATCGTCTGGCTGCCCGGATCGGACCGGCTCCGCGGGCACTGCTGGTGCGGCGCGACCCGGGACGCCGAGGATCCGGTCGCACTCTGGGACTGGTTGTTGAACCACCCGGACCAGCACGACGACGAGGACGGGACGACCAGCCGGCCGGTCCCTCCGGGGCGGTCGCTGGCCGGTTCCCCCGCACGATGAGGCACCAGGAGGAACGGACATGGGCGGCACCGGCGACGAGGTGGACTTCGACCTGGTCGTCGGGGACCGGGAACGGGTCGCCGCCAGCGTCGTACGCCTGACGCTGGTGCGGCCCGACGGCGGCCCGCTGCCGGAGTGGGCGCCCGGCGCGCACATCGACCTGATCGTGGAGCACGGCATCGCCCGCCAGTACTCGCTCTGCGGCGACCCGGCCGACCGGCGACAGTGGTCGGTCTGCGTGCTGCTCGAGCCGGAGTCGCGGGGCGGTTCCCGGTTCGTGCACGACAGGCTGGCGGTCGACGTGGCCGTACGGGTGCGCGGGCCACGCAACCACTTCGCGTTCGAATCGGCGCCCGCTTATCTCTTTGTCGCCGGCGGCATCGGCGTCACCCCGATCGTGCCGATGTTGGCCGCCGCCGAGGCTGCCGGAACGCCGTGGCGACTCGTCTACGGCGGCCGGACCCGGGACTCGATGGCCTTCGTCGACGAACTGCTCGCCCGGTACGGCGACCGCGTCGAGATCCGGCCGCAGGACGAGACCGGCCTGCTCGACCTCGACCGAATCATGGCGGACCTGGCCCCGTCGACCCTGGTCTACTGCTGCGGCCCGGAGCCGCTGCTGCTCGCGATGGAGGCGGTCTGCCAACCGGGCGCCCTGCGGGTGGAGCGGTTCGCCCCGAAGGAGCAGGGACCGCCGGTGCGGCAGGGCTCCTTCGAGGTCGAACTCGCGGCGTCGGGCCTGGTGCTGACCGTGCCGCCGGACCGCTCGGTGTTGGAAACGATCGAGGCGGCAGGAGTCAGCGTGCTCTTCTCCTGCACCGAGGGGACCTGTGGCACCTGTGAGACGACGGTGCTGGCCGGAGAGCCGGACCATCGCGACTCGCTCCTGACCGAGCAGGAACGGGCGGCCAACGACACGATGTTCATCTGCGTCTCCCGGTCCCTGGGGCCTCGGCTGGTGCTCGACCTCTGACCAGGATCAGGTCGGCGTCGAGCCGAAGAGCGTGAAGAACCGCTGTGCGACAGACCGGTCGCCGGTGAGGTCGAGTGTTCCCGCGTCGACGGCCGCCGCCACGGTCAGATCGGTGAAGATCAACTCCCAGAGCGTCGCCACGTCCGCGCGCACGGTTGCCTGTACGTGCGCGCGGGCGCCCCGGGTGATCTCGACCGAGGTCGGCGAGACCTCGACGTCGAACGAGTCCGCACCGACGACGAGACGGACGGCGAGCGTCGGCACCTCCCGCGCCGGCGGAAGCGGAAGCGCCTTGAACAGGAACATGAACGCGTCGGTGCTCGCCTCGGCTCCCTGCGGCGCGGGGATCGACGCCCCCCAGCGGGACAGGGCGATCAGGACCGGCTCCAGTTGCCGCCCACGTTCGGTGAGTTCGTAGACGTGGGCGCTCACCGGAGGGCCGAGTTCGACCCGGCGCACGATGCCGTCCTCCTCCAGCTCCCGCAGACGCTGGCTGAGCACGTTCTGGCTCGCCTTCGGCAGCCCGACCCGCAGGTCCCGGAACCGCTTCGGACCGAAGATCAATTCGCGGACGACCAGCAGCGCCCACCGCTCGCCCACCAGGTCCATGGTGAGCGCGATGCGGCACGCGTCCTCGTACGTCCTCTGCGCCACAGCCCCATGATACCCGCACCGATCGGTGCTAGTGTGACACTAACTAGTCCTAAATTAGGAGTAAGTCGTGGATGCGCTGCTGGAACGCGTACTCAAGGCCAACGGTGGGCTGGAGCACTGGAAGAGCCTTTCGACCTTCAACGCACGAATCACCTACGGTGGGCCGTTCTGGGAATCCAAGGGTCACGCCGACTTCGTCGGCACCGAGACCGTCGAGGCGAGCCTCCAGAAGGAGCACATCCGGCACGTTCAGGAGTCGACCGGACGCACTGTCGTCTTCGACGGGGCGGCCAACCGGGTGACCGTCAGCGACGCGGACGGCCGGGTGATCGATGCACTCGACAACCCACGACGGACCTTCGCCGGCTACACCCCGGAAACCCCGTGGAGTCTCGCCCAGATCGCCTACTTCCGCGGCTACGCCACCTGGCACTACCTGGTCGAGCCGTACCTCTTCAGTTGGCCCGGGGTGGAAGCGCACGAGGTGGAGCCGTGGACCGAGAACGGCCAAACCTGGCGGGCGCTCAGCGTCACCTTCCCCGACTCGATCGACACCCACAACAGGACCCAGATCTACTACTTCGACCAGGCGGGACACCTGCGCCGGATGGACTATCAGCCCGACGTCACCGGCGGCACACCGGTCGCCCACTACATCCGGGCACAGGAGCCCGTCGGCGGGATCGTGGTGCCCACCGAACGACACGTCCTCATCCGCACCGAGGACCGCACCCCGGACCTGTCCTGGATTCCGATCACACTGGAACTCGGCGACATCAAGGTCGGCTGACCGACCTCCGCGCCGGGCGGTTCACCCGCACGTCGGCTCCGCCCCGAGGCGTGAACCGCCCGGCCCGGCAACAACGACGCCTGTCACGGCGACAGCGGTCGAGTCTGTGAGGCTGGGGATTTCCGCTGGTGAGGACCGCGCCGAGTGATCTGATGGTCCTGGTGGCAGGAAGAGACCAGCCACCGGCTCGCGGCGATGCCAGCGGCCTCACCCCACCCGGCGGAGGGACGAGATGCCGATAACCGTCGGAGCGCCGTCGCGCCGGACCGGTGGCGGCAGGACCCGCCCGCCGTACGGCGACGGCTGATCGGACTCCGGGTGGACACGTTCACCGGCATCCTCTCCGACCTCTCCGGTTGGCCGCTGCTCGTCCTGGTCGGGGTGCTCGCCTTCGGGGAATGCGCGGCCTTCGTCGGCCTGATCCTGCCCGGCGAGACCGCACTACTACTCGGTGGTGCTCTCGCCTCCACCGGGCGGACCAACATCGCCGCCCTGGTGATCGTGGCAGCGGTCTGCGCCATCCTCGGGGACAGCGTCGGGTACGAGATCGGCCGCCGGGTCGGCATGCCGCTGCGGCGCAGTCGACTCGGCCGGTGGGTCGGCGAAGAACGCTGGCAGCGCGCGGAGACCTTCATCGAGCGGCACGGTCCGGCCGCCGTCATGCTCGGCCGTTGGGTGGGGGTGCTGCGGGCGTTGGTGCCGGCGCTGGCGGGGATGACCCGGATGCCGTACCGGCGGTTTCTGCTCTTCAACGTCATCGGCGGGGTGACCTGGGCGACCGCGGTGGTCCTGATCGGGTACGCCCTCGGCGCGTCCTGGCAACGGGCACAGGACTACCTCGGTCAGGCGAGCGTGGTGCTCGCCGCCGCCGTGGTGCTCGCCGTGATCGTCCGCTGGGTGATCGTTCGGCGGAGGCGGCACCGGAGGCACTGAACGGCCCCCACGCCAGGATCTGGTGGCCAAGGCCCGGGACCCGCTGGTCCTGCCGGCCGCACCCGAGCTGCCGGACGTGGTGACCGGCCAGCGGCTGCCGGGTACGACCCACCGAGTCATCACACGTGCGGCCGGGCGGACGGTGGTGGTGAGGGGACACCCGTACGCCCGGCCCGCTACTGGTCGTGGCGGCGGGAGAGCACACACTCCATCGAGGCGCTGCGGAAGAAGTCCCGGGCCCCCTGCGGGGTGGCCATGTCCCGCGGCACCGCGAGGTGCTCGTGCAGTTCCCGCTCGAACTCCCGGACCGCCTCCTGGCGGCTCATGTGCGCGGCGACCAGGCCGAGTGGCCCCTCGACCTCGATCACCCGGACGGCCATCTCCCGTCCCACAAAGGCCATCGTGCCGAGCAGCCGCCCCACCAGCCGGCCGTCGTCGCCATAGATCTCGAACTGCGGCCGTCCACTGATCCGGAACAGCTCCTTGACCTTCTCCTCACTGCCCGGCTTGAGCGGGTAGTAGAGCGCGTGCCAGTTCGAAGTCATCCGTTCTTCCTTCCCTAGGGGTACCGCGGCGTCCCAGCCGGACGTGCGCCGTACCTGTCCATCACTCGTCGGCCCGCTCGGCGGAGCCGGCCCGCGCGGGCGTGCGGTCACGGGCTGAGGTCTGCTCGTGGACGGCGAATCGCAGCGAGCGGGCCTCGGTCATGCACTCACGCATCGGTTTGACCAGCTCGCGGTGGTCGCTGCTGCGTTCCCACGCCTCGAAGTGCGCCAACGAACTCCACTCACTGGTGATCAACCACTGCTCCGGGTCGGTGGCCGAACGGCAGACCTGGTCCACCAGGTGCCCCGGCACCCCCTCGGCGACCTGGTAGCGAATCCGGTCGTACGCCCGGAGGAACTCGTCGGTCCGCTCCCGGGGTATCCGAATGAGGAACACCACCCGCGCCTTGCCGGACTCGCCCATCGTCGTCTCCTCCCCCGCCACCGGTCGCTCCTCCTCTCCCGCCGCCCGGCTCACCGGTCGTCACCGGTGCGCTGTTCAGGCAGCTCTCCCGCTGCCTGGTAGGCGCGGATCAGCACCGAGCTGTTGAACCCGTCGAACCCCCGTGCCCCCACCAGCGCCACGTTCACCGGGTGCTCCCGGGTCCGCCGGACGAAGTTCAGCTCACAGCCCGGGGCCGGTTGGTCGAACCCCGCGGTCGGCGGCAGCACCCGGTGCCGGAGCGCCAGCAGCGCGTTCGCCGCGTCCAGCGCCGACCCGCCCTGGTGCGCCCGTCCGACCAACGGTTTCTGAGTGGTCACCGGCGGGGTGTCCGGGCCGAAGACCGTACGCAGCGCGGTCGCCTCACTCCGGTCGTAGCGCGGCACCCCGAGCGCGTCCGGGAACACCACGTCGACCTGCTCCGGGGCGCATCCGGCCCGGTCCAGCGCCAGCCGCATCGACCGGGCGTACTGGGTCGGGTCGACCGGGCCGACCTGCCCGGTGTGCCGCCCGTCGTGGGTCGCGCCCCAACCGGCGATCTCGCCGTAGATGGTGGTGACCCCTCGGGCCAACGCGTGTTCGAGGTCCTCGACGACAAAGACCGCTCCCCCCTCGGCCGGGACGTACCCGGACGCGGCGATGTCGAACGGCCGGTACGCACGCTCCGGGTCGTCGCTGGCGCTGAGCAGCCCGTTGCGCATCTGGCAGGCCAGGGCGTACGGGCTGAGCGGGCATTCGGTCCCGCCGGCGATCACGACCGGGGTCCCCCTGCGGATGATCCGGGCGGCGTGGGCCAGGCTGTCCAACGCGCCGGCCGCCTCGGCCACCAGCACCCCGCACGGTCCCTTGAACTGGTGGTGGATGGAGACCTGACCGACACTCGCCGCGTAGAACCAGGCGATCGACTGGTACGCCCCGACGGTCCGGGACGGCTGGCTCCAGAGCCGTTGCAGTTCGCGCTGCCCGAACAGGTTGCCGCCGGACGAACTCGCCAGCGTCACCGCGTAGCCGTACGGGTTGCCGGCCACCTCGGGCAGTCCGGCGTCGGCCAGGGCGAGTCGGGTGGCGGCGAAGCCGAGATGGGTCCAGCGGTCGGTCTGCACCAGCCGGCGGTTGTCCGCGTACCGGGTGGCGTCGAAGTCGGGCACCTCGCCGGCGAGGGTGGTCGGGTAGCGGTCCGGGTCGAACAGGGTGATCCGCCCGATCCGGTTCTCCCCGGCCAGCACGGTCTTCCAGTGGGTGTCCGCGCCGATCCCGCTCGGCGCGACAACGCCGATGCCGGTAACCACCGGACGGGGGCTCATCGGGCGCTCTCCCGCAGCCGTGTGAAGACCATCGCCGACTGGAAGCCGCCGAATCCGCTACCGACCGAGAGCGCGACGTCGACCGGGTGGTCCCGGGCGATGTTCGGAATGTAGTCGAGGTCGCACTCGGGGTCGCGGTTGGCCCAGTTCGCGGTCGGCGGCACCACGCCGTACTCGATCGCCAACGCGCAGGCGGCCATCTCGATCGAACCGATCGCGCCGAGTGAGTGCCCGACCATCGACTTGATCGAACTGATCGGCACCTGGTACGCGGCCGGGCCGAGGGCCCGCTTGAAGGCCGCCGTCTCGTGTCGGTCGTTCTGCCGGGTGCCCGAACCGTGTGCGCTGATGTACGAGATCTCGTCCGGGTTGATCCGGGCCTGGTCGAGTGCCGAGCTGATGGCGAGCGCCATCTCCACCCCGTCTGGCCGTAGGCCGGTCATGTGGTAGCCGTTGCTGCGGTTGGCGTATCCGGCCACCTCGCAGTAGACGTGCGCACCCCGGCGCAGCGCGTGTTCCAGTTCCTCCAGCACCAGCACCGCGGCCCCCTCGGCGAGCACGAAACCGTGCCGGTCGCGGTCGAACGGCCGGGAGGCGTGCGCCGGGTCGTCGTTGTCCGGTGTGGTCGCCTTTATCGCATCGAAGCAGGCGACCGTCACCGGTGAGATGGGCGTGTCCGAAGCTCCGGTGACGACGATGTCGGCCTCGCCGTCGGCGATGAGCTGGTAGGCGTACCCGATCGAGTCGATGCCGGAGGTGCAGCCGGTGGAGATCACCTGCGCCGGTCCGTAGAGCCCGTGCCGGACCGCGACGTCCGCCGCCAGGCTGCTCGGCACCAGTGCCTGGTAGAGGTACGGTCCGCTGCACTCGTAGTCGACCAGCCACTCGGCGCCGGAATCGCTGGCCACCACGTACTCGTCCTCCAGGGCCATGGTGCCGCCGACGGCCGAGCCGAGCACCACCCCGGTACGGGTTCGGATCTCGTCGGTCAGTTCCAGCCCACTGTCGGCCAGTGCCTCGATCGAGCCGGCGAGCGCGAACTGCACGTACCGGTCGGCGCGGCGGCGTTCTCTGGGGGTGAGGCCGGCGGCACCCGGGTCGAAGTCGCACTCGGCGGCGATCTGCGACCGGAACGGGGACGGGTCGAAGAAGCTGATCCGACGGGTCGCGGTCTGGCCCTCGGTGATGGTGGCCCAGAACTGCTTGCGGGTCGGTCCGCCGGGCGCGACCACGCCGATGCCGGTGACCACCGTACGGCGGGGTGTCATGACGCGAACTCCGGCCGCGACGGTGGGGTGGCGGACCGTTCGGTGTCGACGTGACCCAGTTCCGGTCGGGGCGCGAGCGGGCCGAGTTGGAAGACCACCTCGGCCGGCTCGTCACCGGTGTTGCGCAGCCGGTGCCGGGTGTCGACCGGGATGTAGAGCGCCTCGCCGGCGGCGAGCGGCACCGGCTGGTCGTCGAGGTCGACGGTGATCGACCCACGGGTGACGTAGAGGAACTCCTCGCTGTAGGGGTGATAGTGCTCGGCGATCCGCTCCCCGGGTGCCATCGTCGCCACCCCCATGAAACCGGAGGTGCTACCGACCGTCTTCGGGCCGAGCAGGACCCGCAGTTCGCCGCCACGGCGCTGGTCGGGTGCCACGTCGCGGGCGGCGACCAGGTACGGACTGAACTCACTCATCGTCGCCCCCACCGGGTACGTCAAGGGCCCGCTCGCGCGCGGCCAGTTCGATCCGATCGCGGATGATGTTGAGCTGGATCCTGCTGTTGGTGTTGATCCGCTCGGTCATCTGCGCGTTGTCGACCGGGGCCGTGGGCTTCATGGCGAAGTCCTGCACCCAGGTCATCCGGGTGCCACCGGGAACCTCGTCGTAGCGCCAGTAGATCCGCATGTACGCGAACGGCCCCGTCTCCACCCGGCGCGCGTGCACCTCGAACTCGACCGGGTCCATGGTGCGTTCGCTGACCCAGCTCCAGGCGATGCCGTTCTCGTCGGGAAACATGGTCAGCCGGAACAGCACCCGGTTGCCACGCTGCTCCAACACCTCCGCCAACTGGTACTCGGTGAAGAGGCCGGGCCAGGTGCTCACGTCGTTGGTCAGGTCCCAGACCAACTGTCGGGGCGCGAGAATCACCACGCTGTTCTCCGTGTGCCCGGGTGGGTCGACGTGTCCTGGCGGCTCGGTTCGTTTCGGCGGCGCGTGCTGTCCCACCGGGGCGTTCTCCTGGAGCGGGGCGGCCGGTTCCGTGGGATCGGTGCCGGCGTTCGCGGCGAGCGGTCCGGCGGTCTCGTCCGGTCCGGTGGTCTGGGTGGGCACCACCGCCGGATCGGCCTGGCGGTCGACCAGCTCGGCGATGTCGGCGATGGTGAGGTGCTTGACCTCCTCCGGGATCTGCACCTGGTAGCGCTCCGCGACGACAGCCTGTAGTTCGAGCAGGGCCAGGGAATCCATGCCCAGCTCCTCCAGGGAGGCGGTGGGCGCGGCCGTGGCCGACTCGGCGTTGAGCCCGCAGTTGCGGACCAGGATCGAGGTGATGTCCTCGGCTGTCGCCAGCCGCTTGTCCGCCCTCTGCACGGTCATCTGGCTCTCCTTCACGTCGAAGATCGGAAATTGTCAGGTGGCGTACGGCCGGTTACCGCGTCGGCGCGGCCGGCTCGCCCGCGCGGTCGACCGGCGGCTCCGCGGGCGCCACGGCCGGCACGCGGACCGGCTCCCCGGCCGGCGCCCCGGCGGGCGTCTCGGCGGGCGTCTCGGCGGGCGTCTCGGCGGGCGTCTCGGCTGGCGTCTCGGCTGGTGCCCCGGCGGGCGTCTCGGCTGGTGCCCCGGCGTCGCGTAGCAGGCGGTCGACGAGGTCGGTCGAATACCGGCCCTTGCGGAAGCGGGCGTCGTCGAGGACCCGACGGATGAACGGGATCGTGGTGTGCACCCCGGGGCCGGCGATGTCGAACTCGTCCAGCGCGCGTTCCAGCCGGTCCAGGGCCATGGTCCGCTCCGGTGCCCAGACCACGACCTTGGCCAGGAGCGAGTCGTAGTGCGGGCCGACCACGTACCCGGGTGTGCCGTGGGTGTCGACCCGGGTGAACGGGCCGGACGGCGGCTGGAACCGGTCCAGTCGGCCGGGGGTCGGCAGGAAGTCCCGCTCCGGATCCTCCACGTTGACCCGGCACTCGATCGCTACGCCCCGTAACTGGACCTCGTCCTGGCGGATCCGCAGCGGTGCACCACTGGCCAGGTGGAGCTGCTCGTGCACCAGGTCGACTCCCGTGATCATCTCGGTCACCGGATGCTCCACCTGGATCCGGCAGTTGATCTCCATAAAGTGGAACCGCTCCGCCTCGTCCACCAGGAACTCGACGGTGCCGGCACCGCTGTATCCGACACAGAGCGCACCCTGTAGCGCAGCCGAGGCGATCGCGTCGAGCGTGCCGGCGGAGAGCGCCGGCGCCGGCCCCTCCTCGACCAGCTTCTGGTGCCGGCGCTGGACCGAGCAGTCCCGGGTGCCGAGGTGCACTCCGCTACCGTGCCCGTCGCAGAGAACCTGCACCTCGACATGACGGGCCTGGGGGAGGTACCGCTCGACGTACACCCGGTCGTCCGCGAAAATGGCCCGCGCCACCGTTCGGGTGTGCGCGTACGCCCGGGCGAAGTCGGCGGCGGACCAGACCACCGTCATGCCCCGGCCGCCCCCACCGGCGGCAACCTTGATGATGACCGGGTAGCCGATCTCGTCCGCGACCGCCCGCGCCTCCCCGACCGTGGCCAGCGTCTCGACGCTGCCCGGCAGCAACGGCAGACCCGCGTCACGCATCAGCGCCCGCGCGCGTGCCTTGTCGCCGAGGACGGCCATCACCTCGGGACGGGGGCCGACGAAGACCAGCCCGTTGTCGGCGCAGATCTCGGCGAAGTCGGGGTCCTCGGAAAGGAAACCGTAACCGGGGTGGATCGCCCCGGCGCCGGTCTGCCGGGCCGCCTCGATGATGGCGGCCGCATTCAGGTAACTGTGCCGGCTGGCGGCCGGGCCGATGCAGACGCTCTCGTCCGCGTACCGGACCACGGCCGACTCGCGGTCCACCGTCGAGTGCACGGCGACCGTACGAATGCCCAGCTCACGGCAGGCGCGGGCAACCCGGAGGGCGATCTCACCCCGATTGGCGATCAGCAGCTTTTCGAACATCGGACACCGTCCTCGGCGTCAGGCAGATACCAGGGCGATCAGTGGTTGGTCGAACTCCACCGGATCGCCATTACCGACCAGCACCTCGGCGACCTTGCCGGCGTGCTCTGCGGTGATGTGATTCATCAACTTCATCGCCTCGACGATGCCGATCACCTGCCCCGGCTCGACCAGGTCACCGACTTCGACAAATGGCGCCGCGCCCGGTTCCGCGGCCCGGTAGAAGGTGCCGACCATTGGTGCCACCACCCAGTCGCGGGACCCCGCGCCGGCGCTGGAGCCGGCCGCCGCCGGTGTGCCGGAGACGGCGGAGACCGGACGTCCCACGGTGTCGGTGGGGAGGACGGGACCCGCGTCGACCGGTGTCGTGGCACCGTGCCACTCGATCTCCACCACCGCGTTGCCGCTGCGCATCCTGATCCGCCGCAGCGGACCGTCCACCTCGGCCACCAGCCGGCTCGCCTGCTCACGCAACTGGGCCAGCAGGTGGTCGTTCTCGATCGGTTCGCCGGTCATCGCGGGTCCACCGGAGGTGGGACGCTACCGTTGCCCGCGCCGAACCGGCGGAACCGCAGCCGGCGCTGGCGTACCAGGGTTTCCGCCGGCATCCGCAGCAGTGGCGTCAGCGCCTCGACGACGGCGTGCCGCAACAGATCGGCGGCGGTGGCCGGGTCGCTCTGCGCACCCTGAGGCGGCTCGGGTACGACCGCGTCGGCGACGCCGAGCCGGAGTAGATCGGGCGCGGTGACCCGCAGCGCCCGGGCGGCACGCGGGGTGGCCGTCGGATCGTTCCAGAGAATCGCGGCGCAGCCCTCCGGACTGATCACCGAGTAGACGGCGTTCTGCAGCATCAGCACCCGGTCGGCCACCCCGAGGGCGAGGGCACCGCCGCTGCCCCCCTCACCGGTGACCACCGCGACGATCGGGACCGGCAGCCCCGTCATCGCCAGGATGCTGTCCGCTATCGCCGCCGCCTGTCCGTGTTTCTCGGCATCGATGCCGGGGTACGCGCCCGGTGTGTCGATCAGCGTGACAATCGGCAGACCCAGCTGGACCGCGAGCCGCATCACCCGCTGTGCCTTGCGGTAGCCGGCCGGTGTGGGCATGCCGAAGTTCCGGGCCAGCAGGTCCTTGGTGTGGTGTCCCTTCTGGTGTCCGACCACGACCAGTGGCTGTCCCCCGAGGCGGGCCAGGCCGGCGACGATGGCCGGGCAGTCGGCGGCGAGTCGGTCGCCGTGCAGTTCGGTGAAGCTGTCGAACGCGGTGGCGAGGTAGTCCAGCGTGGTGGGGCGGTCCAGGTTCCGGGCGGCCTGAACCGCGCGCCAGCCATCCGGTTCGGCGAGCTGCCCGGGGTCCCGGATGAGGACCGCACGTCCCGGCCCGAGCGGCGACACCGCGTCGTCGACGTCGGTGCCGCGGTCATCCTCGGGTACGGGTGCGGGCCGGACGGCGGATGCGGTGGCGAGTAGTGGCCGCAGGCGACCCCGCAGACTCCACCGTTCGACCACCATGTCGGCCTGGCCGTGACGGAGCAGGAAGTCCGCGGTCTGGAATCCCTCCGGGAGCGGCTGGCGGATGGTCTGGTGGATCACCCTCGGGCCGGCGAAGCCCATGCGGGCACCGCTCTCCACCACCACCACGTCGGTGTTGGTGGCGAAGGATGCGGCGACCCCGCCGTAGGTCGGATCGGTGATCAGGCTGATGGTGAGCAGGCCCGCCTCGCGCAGCGCGGCGATCGCCTGGCTCACCGTTGCCATCTGCATCAGCGACAGCACGCCCTCCTGCATCCGGGCACCGCCGGAGGCGGTGACCAGGAGCAGCGGAAGGCGCCGGTCGAGTGCCCGCTCAGCGGCCCGGGTGATCAGCTCACCGACGACGGCCCCGAGGCTGCCGCCGAGGAAACGGAAGTCCATCACCGCGAGAACCAGCGGATAGCCGTCGATGCGGGCCTCGCCGCAGAGGACCGCCTCGGCCAGGTTCGTGTCGGACCGGGCGGCGACCAGCCGCTGCGGGTAGGACACCGAGTCGACGAACTCGACCGGATCCACGGGAGCCACCTCGCCGGGCAGCGCGGCGAAGGTTCCCGGGTCGACCAGTTGCCGGATCCGGTCCGGCGCGGCGAGACGCTGGTGATCGCCGCACTCGGGACAGACGTCGAGGTTGCGGCGCAGCCGCTTGAGGTAGAGCAGCGAGGAACAGGACCGGCAGCGCGTCCAGAACTGTTCGGCGACAGCCTCGGTGGTGGTCGCGGTCATCGTCCACTCCCGCTCGCCTGGACCGCCGCGTCCCACCGGTAGAAGCAACCGGCGACCGCGTCACGCGGGGAGCGCCAGGTCGACAGGTACGGCGAGATGTGCGGCCGCAGTCGCTCGCTGACCCGGACGAACTCGGGGTGCTGGCTGGCCGTCATGAGCCCGGCGGCGACCGGTTCCTCGGTTTCCAGCAGGTGTACGTAGAGGTCGTCGAGGCGGTACAGGGACCGGTGTCGTACGCCGACGATCCCCGGCAGCTCCGTCTGGTCTGAGTCGGCGAAGATCCGCGCCACCTCCGACTCGGCTCCGGGCATGATTTTGGCGACGATCAGCGATCGATGCATCAGCGACCTCCCAGCGGTCAGTGCCCCGTGCCGCATCGGATCGGAGTGGGGACGTGATGTGGCGCGTACTGCGATCGGACCAACGGACGTTCCGGTCGCCGCCACTGCTCGGCGACGACGCGTCCACGGAAACGCTGGTCACGATGCGCTCAGGACCGTCAACGTGATGTCACGGCATGGAGCGGGTCGATGTACCGATCCGGTGACGCTCCAGTGACGCTGTCCGTGGATCATCGATCGGATCGACACCCCGTCTGACCTGGGAGAACGACTCGGGCTGAGCCCAACGAGCCGGCCGGGGCGGCGGCGCGCGGGAGTCGGAAGAGCGCCGCGACGATTGACCGAGCATATGGGCGATTGCTACTCTTCGTCACAATTTCGGGGGCATGGGACCGATCAACGACAGAGCCGTTGGCACACGGTCATGCCCAGCCAGGCCAGGGGCACCACCCCTGGGCCAGCGCGGTTCGGGACACGGGTTCCGGTGCAGGGGGTTCGACCATGACCTCTGACAGCAGCATGGCGCCCACCGTGCTCCGCCAACCGGTCACCGGCGAGCGGTACCCGCCCGGGACGGTCCAGCTCTTCCTGCTCGACGGGTTCCGACTGCTCCACGCGGGGACACCGGCGGTCGTCCCGCGTGGACTGCAACGGGTCATCGCGCTGATCGGCCTGCGGCCGGGCGCCACCCGTACCCATCTGGCCGGGTTGCTCTGGCCGGACACCCCCGAGGAGCGCGCACTCTCCCGGCTGCGTACGGCACTGTGGCGGCTGCGCCGCAACGGTGCCTGCCCGGTGGTCACCACCGGAGGTGCGGTACGCCTCGACGCGCGGGTCGAGGTGGACGTGGACGACCTGGTTCGGGCCGCAGCCCGGGTTCGCGAGGGTGGTGACCCGCGCTGGGCCGAAGGGGTGCTCGCCGCCGGCCGGCACGACCTGCTCCCCGGCTGGTACGACGACTGGGTGCTGCTGGAACGGGAACGCCTGCGTCAACTGCGCCTGCACACCTTGGAGCAGGTCGCTCGCGCGTACCTGCGCGCCGGCCAGCACGGCGAGGCGTTGCAGGCGGCTCTGGAGGCGATGCGTGCCGAACCGCTGCGGGAGACGCCGCACCGGCTGATCGTCCAGGTCCACCTCGACGAGGGGAACGCGTACGAGGCGCTGCACGCCTTCTACGCGTACCGCCAGTTGATCCTCAGCGAGTTGCAGTTGGAGCCGTCGAACGCGATGCGGGCACTGCTCGACGACATCCTCGCCCCGATCGGCGGCCCGGCGCCCAAAACGACGCCGGGCCGCGACCCGCACTCACCACGCCACCCGACACCGCGCAGTCCACGCTCCTGACCGCGCGCCGCCAGGTGTTAACAGGGGGCCCTTCCTCTACCGAAAGCGATAACAGGGGGCCCTTCCTTTCAAGCGGAGGTGTGGCGGGTGATGACGATGCCGGTGGCGGCGGCTGCCGCCACCATGGTCGCCCCGGCCGCCGCGAGCACCGGGTCGACGCGGCTCGCGCCGCCGTCACCGGTGTGCGCGCCACCCTTGGGAGGCTGGCCGACGAAGAACGGCAGCATCATCTCGTTGTCCTCGTGCTCCAGGATGTGGCAGTGCCAGACGTACCGTCCCGGCAGGTCGAACTTTGCCTTGACCCGGGTGACATGGCCAGGAAGCGTGATCACGGTGTCCTTGAAGCCGGTCTCCGACGGGTCCGGTGGTGTCTGCCCGTCCGGTCCCCGGCCGAGCACCTGGAACTGCACCTGGTGGATGTGCACCGGGTGGGCGTGCGGGGTGAAGTTCTGGAACTCCCAGATCTCGGTGGCCCCCAGGGTCGGGTTGTCCCGGACCGGGTCGTGCCAGTGCAGTGGCACCCGGGCACCGTTGGCGTCGACGCCCCCGGCGAGGTGGGCGATCGGACCCGCAGCCGGCGCCAACGCGGAGGGCTGCACGTTGAGCGAGAGCCGGCGGGTGACGGTCTCCTTGCCCAGCGGCGTGAAGGCGGGCAGTTCCAGCCGCTCCGGCGGGACGCTCCCGTCCGGTCCGACGAGCGACCCGACCAGGAACTTCATCACCTGTCCGGTGGTGGACGGATTGGCGACCGCGTAGTCGGTGCCGGGCGTACCGCCGCTGAACTCGTGATCTGGACCCTCGTTGATCAGGTAGAGCGCGGTTCCCTCGGCGATGCCGGTGAAGTCGATCACGACGTCGACCCGTTCGGCGTTGCCGATCACCAACTGCTCGTGCCGTACGGGCTTGGGCAGGAAGCCTCCGTCGCTGCCGATCTGCCAGATCGGTAGGGCGGTGGTGGCTGGCCGGGCCGTGCCGTCGCTGGCCACCCGAAGGACCAGGAAACGCGAGTTGCACGCGTTGAGCAGCCGGAACCGGTAGCGGCGCGGCTCCACCTTGAGCAACGGCCAGGTGCCGCCGTTGACCACGATGGTGTCGGCGAAGAAGGTCTGGTTGAACATCGGCGAGACGTCGCTCTCCGGGATGTACGGGCCGTCGAAGCCGTCGATCTGCGTCGTACTCGGGTAGGAGAGGGAACCGTCCTCGTGGAACGAGCGGTCCTGGATGATCAGCGGCAGCTCGTAGTAGCGGGAGCCCGGCGGATCGTTCAGCGCCGGGGCCGGCCCGGGGAGAACACCGGGAGGCAGGTCGGACGCGCCACCGCGCAGCAGGTAGAAACCGACCGGTCCGGCGTAGACGTTCAGCCGGGTCATCCCGATGGTGTGGTCGTGGTACCAGAGCGTGGTGGCGCGCTGGTCGTTCGGGTACTGGAACGTTGCCGAGCCGGTCTTCCACGCCACCTTGTGCTGGCGGGCGAAGGTCTCGTGGAACTCGTCGTAGTACCTGCCGACCGGGGCGTAGCCGGGCGGGATGTTCTTCGCGTTGGGGAGGTACCACGCCTCGGGGTAGCCGTCGTTTTCCGGGGTCGAGTGGGCGCCGTGCAGGTGGGTGATCAGTGGGACCGGCCCGGTGTACGCCTCGGGCGTGGTGGTGAAGGTCGGGCGGTGGTCGCGGTGCTCGATACCGCCGGCCGGGTTCGCCCAGTGCAGGGTGGGGTCGACGGTCAGCAGGTGCGGCAGGAAGTTGCCGTTGTCGTCGACCAGTTCGTTGGCCCAGGTGACCCGTACCGGGCGGTTGACCTTCGCCTCCACCGTGTACGCCGGGTACGTGAAGGTGTTGCCGTGGGTGGGTGAGCCGTAGCTCCAGATGGTGGTCTTCGGGTAGCCGGGCGGAAGGACCTGCTGCTGGAACTGTCGTACGGCGATGAGGTAGTCGTCGAGGGCCTGCTTGCCGTCCGACGGCAGTGGCGGCATGACCGGTGGGATCACCAGGTCGGTGACGTACTTCGGGATGGTCGCGGGGTTCATCGCGAACGCCGAGCGACCGTTCGCGCTCGCCGAACGGCTCGCTGTCGGAATCATCAGTGCGGCACCGCCTGCGGCACCGGCCGCGAGAAGTTGCCTTCGTGCAACCATTTGCCTTTCCACCTTCCGCCACTTCTTCGACACGTTTGGTTGGCAACAGCCCGTCCAAGGTCAATGTCCGACTTGGGCGAATCTTCCGGTTGAAGGTAACTGAGGAAGACTCGCGGTAAACCCCCCTATCGGCGGATTCACCCCGAAGGCTGGAACATCCGGAAAACCCAACCGATCACGACACAAAAGCCCTCTCTCAAAGGGCTGCCAGCTCGGGGCCCGAAACCGAACCCGGCACTTCCCGATCGTTGACCCGGCCCACTCGACGCGTTAAGTTACTCTCGTTCCGAGAAACACTCAGCTTGAGAATGATCGGCCGGAGGCAGGGCATGAGCACCGAACAGGAATTCCTCGACAGCTACGACCCGAGCGCCTACCCCGCGCTCGCCGTGACGGTCGACGTGGTCGCCCTGACCATCCGCGACGGTGACCTGCACGTGCTACTGGTGACCCGCGGGGCGCCTCCGTTCACCGGACAACGCGCCCTGCCCGGCGGCTTCGTCCGAGACGAACCGCTGGCCGCCGCCGCAGTCCGCGAACTCGCCGAGGAGACCGGGCTGCACCCCGGCGAAGGCGAACTGGCCCGGCTACATCTGGAACAACTGGCCAGCTACGGCGACCCCGAACGGGACCCACGGATGCGCGTCGTCTCCGTCGCCCACCTGGCGTTCGCGCCCAGCCTGCCCGATCCCCGGGCCGGCTCGGACGCGGCGGCTGCGGAGTGGGTGCCGGTCGGCTCGGCCGGCACCCTCGCCTTCGACCACGGCGCGATCCTCTCCGCCGGTCTCGAACGGGCCCGCGCCAAGCTCGAATACACCCCACTGGCCACCGCCTTCCTCGGCGAACGCTTCACCATCGGCGAACTGCGCGCGGTCTACACCGCCGTCTGGGGCGAGGAACTGCACGCGGGCAACTTCCACCGCAAGGTGCTCTCGGTGCCGGGCTTCGTCGAGAGCACCGGCGAGACCACCTCCCGTGGCGGCGAACGCGGCGGACCCCGGGCCCGCCTCTACCGGGCCGGTGACGCCAAGCTGCTCCACCCGGCACTGCTCCGGCCGTCCCGAGAGGACGGTGTGCGGTGACCTTCGCCGAAGCCGTGGCGCTGGTCCGCGCCGCCCGTACGCCCAGCGACCTGTTCGGGAACGAACAGCCGGCGGTGACGTACCGGAGAATGGCCCGGCTGCTGCACCCCGACGTCGCACCGACCGGCGAAACCTCGACCGCGACGGCCGTCTTCGCCCGACTCGCCGACCTCTGGGCCCGGCACCAGGGCCGTGGTGGACCCGGACTCCAGACCCGGCGGCACCGCTACACGATCGGCGAGCGGTTCGCCAGCGGTGACCTCGCCAACCTCTACCGGGTCCGGTACGACGGCGAACACGCCCTGCTCAAGCTCCCCCGCCAGCCCGCCTACAACGACCTGCTCGACCGGGAGGCGAGCGCCCTCGACACGCTGCGCCGACGCGGCGAGGCCCGACACCACGCCTACGCACCGCGACTGGTGGAGAGCTTCCGGCACGAAGACCCGGTCACCGGCGTACGCCGCACCGCGAACGTCCTCACCCACTCCCCCGGTCTGGTCCCGCTCACCGAGGTCAACCGGGCCTACCCCGACGGCCTCGATCCCCGTGACGTCGCCTGGATCTGGCGACGCCTGCTGGTCGCGCTCGGCTGGGCACACCGTGCCGGCGTCCTGCACGGCGCCGTCCTCCCCGACCACGTGCTCATCGAGCCCGAGCGGCACGGCGTGGTCCTGGTCGACTGGTGCTACTCCGTCGGTGCCGGTGGCGGCTCGGTGCCCGCACTGGTCGCCCGCTACCGCGACTGGTACCCACCCGAGGTCACCCGCCGCGCCCCGGCCATGCCGGCCACCGACATCCACCTGGCCAGCCGATGCATGGGGTGGCTGATGGGGGCCCGGGCCGACACCGCCCTGCTCCGGTTCGTCCGGGGCTGCACCCTGCGCGACCCGCGTCGACGGCCGTACGACGCCTGGCGGCTCCTCGGTGAACTCGACGAACTGCTGGAACGGCTCTACGGCCCACGCCGCTTCCGCCGCCTGGTCCTGCCGACCGCGAACGCCTGAACGAAGACGAGAAAAGTCGGGTCGGGAACTGGAGAGATGATGATCACTGACGGTAGGGCCGAGGGCCTGCATGCCGCCGGTTTCCCGGTCGGTTGTGCGCTCTCCCGTG
>NZ_JBITIH010000016.1:137553-214588 GCF_044458865.1 Micromonospora sp. NPDC050417 | reverse complement strand
ACATCACCGAACACCCGACCAGAGAGGACAAGGTCTACTGCGCGGTCGTGCTGGACACCTACTCGCGGAAGGTCGTCGGCTGGTCGATCGACGCTGCACAGACCGCCACCCTGGTCACCAACGCGTTGGGCATGGCGATCAGCAACCGCCAACCGCAGCCGGGCACGATCATCCACTCGGATCACGGGGTCCAGGGTGCGTTCAACCGGTCGTCGCAACACCTCGACGCCGTAGCCGCCACCCTCAACACTGGTCACAGTGGCGACGCCGCCATCAAGCCCGAGCCCGACGAGCCCACTACACACCACGCCTCAACCTCGAACCTCAACCATGATCCCGGACGGCGGCTGCCGTACTAGGCAGCGTAGATAATCCAAACGGGTGGCCCACCCTCGAAATCAACATGGATATAGTCCCTTCACGATTGACTCGCCGTAGATTGTCATGAGCCTATGAGGAGCGTCATATGAGCGACGAATCCGACAAGGTGGACGGCCAGCGGAAAGCCATCCGCGAACATATCGAGAAGTACAAGCGGTTCACGGTGCCCTACGAGAAGCAAACGGCACGTAGGACGATCGAGCTGGCCCAGCGGGAGATCAGCAACCTGAGAAGGCGCAAGCCGAGCATCAAGGAGTCATGGGAGGACAGCTGGCGCCCGTGACGGGTGATCGCCGCATGCCCGCCGCCACTCGATGGGGAAGACGACAAGGGGATGAGCAAGATGGGGATCTTCAGCAAGAAGAAAAGTGCCACGACCAGCGCAGGCGAGATCGGAACCTTCACATCGCCCCACTCCCTCACCGACACACTGGTGGTGGCCTACGAAGGGATCGCCTCCGAGTTGAGCGTCGCCGAGCGCAAGATCCAGGCGCCGGGAATCGCCGCGTCCATCTATCTCAGCCGCCTGGACGCAACAGGTCTCACCGTCACGGCAGGTAACAAGATCGAGACCTACTTCCAGTTCCGCGTCGACCTGCGAGCAAACGGCAATGGCTGCAAGGGCCACGTCGCCTACGACCGGCCAAGGTCGGAGATCAACAGATGGATGGGCAACGCGATCAAACTATCGTTCGGTCTGCGGAGCGCACTGACCGAATGCAGCGTGCAGGTCGAGGACTGGCGGACCAGCTGACGGCCTGGTCACGTACGCGCCGTGGGTGCCGGACAGTGCCCGCTCCCGGCAGCGTCTGACCCGACTTCGGAGTCAGGCGAATCCGGCGAGCGAGAAGGCCGTGAACCCCACCAATCCAAGGGGTATCGCCGTGACCAGGGCCAATGTCCGTTGCCTGGTTGTCGGCGCGGCCAAGACGATGACCAAGATGCCGAGAACGGCTCTGATGACGGCGGGCCACATCGGGTCATCGCCATAGCTCGGGTCCCCGATCCGTCGGATCTGGATCGCCGTCTCGGCAAACAGCACCGCACCGGGCAGCGCGACACCCACCGCCTGTCGCCAACCCGAGGTTCGCGCCCAGAACCCCGCAACGCCGAAGACCACGCCGGCGAGCATCCCGAAGAACATCCACAGCAACGACGCCGGCGCCCCGATGACCGCGATGTCGTCGCCCTGGATGAGGGTGGCCGCCAGGTAGTAGCTGGGCACCGCGATGACGAGCAGAACCACGGCGCCCAGGGCGGCGCGTACCCACCCGGACCTCACCCAGTGCCCGAAGGCGAAGGCAGCGACCGCCCAGACCGCGCTGGAGTTGCCGAGGTCCGCGAATGGGAACGGAACAAACTTGATCCACACGAAATCAAGGAAACCAAGCACGAAGCCGCCCACAACGGCACCGACAGCCACCATACGATGGTTAACGATCACGAGAAAAGGCTACCCGTCGTGGGTACCCGTCCCGCGCCACAGAACGCTACGGTCGTTGCCTGGCCTGAGCCGGGCCACGACCTGACAGAGGGCGGACACCGGAGTCGGTGCCCGCCCTCTCTCCGGCGAGCGTCAGGACCCGGCTGTGGAGTAGGTCGCGATGATGACGCCGGTGGTCGTCACCTGGCTCCCGGTGAGCCGTAGCTGCCGGAGAATGCCGTCGTCGGGAAAGATGCCCTTGCCACCGCCGACGAGGACCGGCTCGATCAGGATTCGCAGCTCGTCCACAAGGTTGTGCTCGATGAGGGTCCGGGTCAGCCGGGAACTGCCGACGACGTGAAGGTCACCACCCTCTTCCTGCTTCAACGAGGCCACAGCCTTGGCAACATCCCCGTGGAGGACCGTGGAGTTCTGCCACGCGAGCGGTTCGGTGAGTGTTGTCGAAGCGACGTACTTCGGGCGGTTGTTGAGCACCTCGGCAAGCGTGGCGAGTTCGTCGGGAGCAGTCGGCCAGAACGACGCGAAGATCTCGTACGTGCGGCGGCCGAACAGGAAAGCATTGGTTTCGACCGTGGTCTTGGTGAGCCAGCTCGTCGTCATGTCGTCGATGTGCCGCATGTGCCAGCCGCCGTGCCGGAAGCCGCCGTCGTTGTCCTCCCCGTCGTAGCCGGGGGCCTGGACGACCCCGTCGAGGGTCATCCATTCGTCTGCGATCAATTTCCGCATGTCGGTCTCTCCTACGGGTCGCTGCGTCGCCGCCATATTCTGCCCAACAAGCGGCGGGCAGGCCGGCGACGCCGCGTGGCGCCCGTCAACGAACCTGAACGGCAGGATCCCTGATCGCTGACCGCGCCTTGCGCGTTGCACCCCGATCCGCGTCCGCCGACCGTAGTCTCACCGGCATGATGGATGTGCAGACGCAGACGCAGACCCTCGTCACGCCCGGCGCCACCCTGGTCTACGACGTGCGGGGCCCACTACCCCCCTCCGGTGGGCTGCCCGCGTTGCTCATGATCGGCCAGCCGATGACGGCGGAGGGCTTCGAAGCGCTCGCCGCATTCTTCACAGACCGCACGGTCGTCACCTACGACCCGCGAGGACTGGGCCGGAGCATCCGTGAGGACGGCCGGTCCGACCACACCCCGCAACAGCAGGCGGCCGACCTGCATCTGCTGATCGAGGCGCTCGGCGCCGGTCCGGTCGACGTCTTCGCCAGCAGCGGCGGTGCGGTGACCGCACTGGAACTGGTCGCGACCCACCCCGGTGACGTCGTCACCCTGGTAGCACACGAGCCGCCGATCAACGCTGTGCTCCCCGACGCCTCGGCGGCCGAACAGGCCCGGGCCGCCTTTCACGAGGCGTACCAGGCGAAGGGCACCGGTGCGGGCATGGCCGCGTTCATCGCGATGACGTCGTGGCAGGGCGAGTTCACCGACGCCTACTTCGCCCAGCCCGCCCCCGACCCGGCGATGTTCGGCATGTCGACCGTCGACGACGGCAGCCGCGACGATCCGCTGCTGTCGAAGAATTCGTGGGCGATCAGCGACTACCGCCCCGAGGCGGGTGTGCTCACCGCTGCCCCGACCCGGATCGTGATCGCGGTCGGCGAGGAGTCGACGGGGACCTACACCGCCCGTACGGCCGTGGGAATCGCGACGCTGCTCGACCAGGAGGCCACGGTCTTCCCCAGCCACCACGGCGGTTTCCTTGGCGGTCAGTTCGGTTACGCGGGCAAACCGGAGGAGTTCGCGGCACGGCTGCGCGAGGTCCTGGACGCCGGGCGCGACGGTACGTCCGGCTGAGCGACCGCTACCAGTCGCGCCACGAATCGGTCAGTTCGGTGCGATCAATGCCGCGACGGGCGGTGAGTGCCCCGACGTCTATGCCAGCCGCTGTCAGAACGTCGTCAACGTACTCACAGAGCTGTTCCCGTTCCCCGGTCTCGATGTTTCCGTGCTCCTCGTCAATCGCGTTGAGAGCCAGGACGACGCGCTGGACCGCCACAAGGACCTCCTCGTCGGAAGGTGTGCGGAAGGCCCGCACGTCTGCCTCGTAGGCGTCCAGCGCGCCGTCGACCGCGGTGATGAAGCCACTCGGCCACAGCTCGGCGGCGTATGCCTCCTCCTGGGTGAGAGTGCCGGCCCTGATCGCCTCTGCTTCCTCACGTACGTCACGGCGCCACTCGTCGGTCGGTCGTTCGCTCATGGGACGGGAGCGTAAACACGAGGTCCGACATGATCCGACAGTCGTGCCACTCCACGATGGTCGACCGCCGCGCGCCGAGAAGCAGGAACATCACCTCGGTCATTGCCAGACGCGGCACCGGGCACGGCTCAGGATTCGGTGCACAATGCCGGGTCGTCAAGCAAACCATCGCCCTGCCGCACTGGTTCCGACGCCTACGGATCCGCTGGTAAATCCGCGACGACATCCACGAAGCCTTTTCGCCCTGGCCTGCGCGATCATCTGCTGGCGCCGACGCAAACACTCAAAGTCAGGAATCTTGGGGTGCGTGTGGTGGCTACCATGCCGCTCACGGATCGGGAGTCCTGTTCGCCCGACCGTCTCCCTTCGCACACCACGAGGACAAATGAGAAAATCGCACGTGCGCGGACTCGGATCGATGGTCGTGGCGTTGCTGGTCACGACCTTCGCGGCGGTATCCCCGGCCCACGCCGCCCCGGCGGTCGGCAGCATCGGCGGAACCATCACCGACAATGGCTCCCCGGTGGCGGGCGTCCCGATCCGGGTCTCCGCCGACGGCGGGTCGTACAACAGGTCGACAACGACCGGTTCCGACGGACGCTACGAGGTTCCGGACGTACCGGTCGCCGACTCGCTCTACCGGGTCACGATCAACCCGCCCGGGCGCCCCCTGCAGTACGCGTACGGCCAGACATACAGCGAATCTGCCACCCTGTTCTCGGTGACCACGGGGCAGCGCACGACCGTCGATGACGCGTTGCTGCCCGTCGGCACGATCCGTGGGCGGTTCACCGACCCGGCCGGCAACGGTGTGCTGGCCCTGGTCCGAGCTTCCGGAGACGGGGGCGCCAGTAGCGCGAACACCGATGCGGCCGGCAACTACTCGCTCACGGTGACCCCGGGCACCTACCGGGTCGGCTTCTACGCCGGCGGCACCCAGCAGTACGCCTACGGCACCTACGACTACAACCAAGCGGCCCTCTTCACGGTGGCGGCCGGTCAGACCGTCACCGTCGACGACGTCATGCTGGTCACCGGCTCGATCGCTGGTCGGCTGACCAACGCCGACGGCACCCCGGCCGCGTTCGTCCGGGTGGAGGCCCAGGGCGACCTCGGCAGCGACAGCGCCGGCACCGACCAGAGCGGAAACTACCGGATCGACCAACTTCCGCCCGGCGACTACAAGCTGCTCTTCCAGTTGCCGTCCGGGGCCAGGCAGTGGGCGCCGCAGGTCCGATCCGGCGCGGCGGCACGCTTGTTCACCATCGCCGGCAACGCGGTGACCACCCACGACGAGCAACTGCTACCGACCGGCTCGGTCGTCGGCCGGTTCACCGCCGCCGACGGCAGCGGCATGCCCGACGTCACGGTGTCGGTCTTCGACAGTTCGGCCGGCGAGTATCTTCCGGGCACGACCGCCGCCGACGGTGGTTACCGGATCGAGGGAGTCTTCCCCGGTGACTACCAGGTGCGGTTCTCGCACTGGGAGACCAACCTCGACCAGTACGCGTACGGCAAGCTCAGCACCGCGACGGCGGACACCGTCACCGTCGTCGCCAACCAGGCGACCACGGTCAATGACCGTCGACTGACCACGGGTAGCGTCCGGGTCACCGCCCGGGACAGCGTGACCGGGGCGACCATTCCCGACTTCGTCGCCGCGATCGGTGACCACGGCTACAACTCGACCGACGGCGCCATCCTCATCGAGAACGTCCCGGCCGGCACCCACGTCATCTCGGCGAGCGCGGACGACTACCCCTACGTCCGGGAGGCGGCGACGGTGACGGTGGTCGCCGGGCAGCGGGCCGAGGTCGAACTGGTACTGACGCCGATCGGGAGGATCACCACCAGGATCATCGACCGGGCGACGGGGGCGCCGGTGGCCAACATGTGCGTGTTCGTCGTGACCCCGAAGACGTTCGCCTTCCCTGACGGTTGCGGTGGCCGGAGCGACTCGACCGGTGCGGTGACCGTGCGGTTACCCGCCCCCGGCGCGTACAACCTGTTCGTGCTCCCGGACCCGGCAAGCCCGTACGGCGCCCAGTGGGTCGGCTCGACCGGTGGTACGGGCTCGCAGAACGACGCGCGTCGGGTCAACGTGACGGCCGGTGAGACCAAGGTCGTACCCAAGATCCAACTGGATCCGCGCGGGACCATCACCGGGAGCGTAACCAGCGCGACCGGCCAGCCGGTGCACGGGGGCAGGGTGAGCATTGTGGGCCCCGACCTGGGCAGCGGCACCAGTACCCGGATTTCCCCCGTGGCCCCGGACGGCAGCTACCGGGTCGACTGGCTGGGGCCGTACCGGTGGCCACTGTTGTTCACCGCCACCGATCACGCCTACCAGTGGAGCGGCGGCGTCGGCAACCGGTTGAACGCCGAACTGGTGTCAGTGCCGGCGGGCGGGACGACCGACTTCGACTACACCCTGAAGCAGGGCACGAACATGGTGGTCACGGTTCCCACCGAGAGCGACTACGGCCGTCTGGTGGTCCGGAACGTGGGCTCCGCCGATCCGGTCGGTCTGGTGGACACCGACACTCCCGGCGCCGGCATCCACCTCCGGGTGATCGGCGGTCAGCAGGTCAAGGTGCAGTGCGACTGTGGTCCCAACCGCTGGTACGGCGGCACCGACCTCGCCAGCGCGACACCGGTGGCCATCCCGATGAAGGGCACGGTGAACATCACCTTCCCCGCGATCTGACCCGGCTCGGGTCACCGGCGGGCACCGACCCTGGTGTCTCCGGTGACCCGGCCGTCGCCGTACCGTTATCAAGGATGATGAATCCGCAGGGTTCACGCCCCACGCACTACGGTGGCCTCGTGGATCTTCTGGTGATCGGTGGGAGCGGCCTTCTCGGGCGGGAAGTCACTCGTCAGGCCCGACTCGCGGGTCACCGCGTCGTCGGCACCTTCCACACCCACGTCCCGTCGGTCAGGGGCGTGGACTGGCACATGGTCGACATCCGACGCCGCGACGACGTCACCGCGTTGGCCCTGCGGGTGCGCCCCGACGTGGTGGTCAATGTCGCGTACCGGCAGTCCGACTGGGCAACCACCGCTGAGGGCGGTATGCACGTCGCCCTCGCCGCTGCGGCGACCGGCGCCCGGCTCGTGCACGTGTCCAGCGACGCGGTCTTCTCCGGCGCCGCGGCCAGCTACGACGAGACGCAACCGCCGGACCCCACGACACCGTACGGTGCCGCCAAAGCCGCGGCGGAGACTGCGGTCAAGGGTATAGCCCCGTCCGCGGTTATCGCCCGAACCTCACTGATCATCGGTGACGGCGACTCCCCACAGGAGCGGCTCGTGCACGCGCTGGCTTCCGGCGCCGTGACCGGTGCCCTCTACACCGACGATGTGCGATGCCCCGTACACGTCACCGACCTGGCCTCGGCACTACTGGAGCTCGCGGCATCACCACTCGCCGGGGTCCATCACGTCGCCGGCGCCGACGCCATCAGCCGCTACGAACTCGGCGTGTTGATCGCCCGACGTGACGGTCTCGACCAGGCCGCGCTCCCCACCGGTCTACGCGCCGACACCGACCTCCCGGGCCCTGTCGACGTACGCCTGGACAGCACCATGACCCAGACGCGGTTGACCACTCGCCTCCGAGGGGCACGTGACTTCCTCGCTCCCACACCGACCTGACAGGCCCGACCCGTGTCAGGATGCGTCGCGGCGGCTGAAGCCGAGCGCCCCGGCACCGAGCGCGACAAGGCTGCCACATCGTCGGCAGGAAGTGCGCGAAGATCGGCGCCACCGGGACGAGGCCACCCGGGGTGACCAGCGTTGACACGGTCGAGGGCAGTAGGGCTCCGAGACCCGTCGCCACAGTGCCGGTGACCAGCACGACGAGCGCCGCGCAGAAAACCGGCGGCAAAATGGGGTCGCGTGGTCGCCGCCGCCGTGTGATCGTTCACCGCGTGCCCCAACCTGTTCTGCGCACCGCACGTCTGCTGCTGGTCCCACTGGCCGACGAGCACCTCGACCTAGAGGTGCAGCTCGACTCCGACCCTGAGGTGCTTCGTTTCATCACTGGGCGGGCGCGGTCGAGGGACGAGGTGATCGAGTCCCACGCGCGGCGGCTGGACCTGGCTGGCCGGGTGGACGGCCTGGGCTACTGGATGGCGTTCGGGTCTGACGGCGGCAGGCGCGGCTCCGCGCCGCCAGCGCGGCAGGACGAGGGCGAATTCGTCGGCCTCATGATGCTTCCACCGGCGCACGGCCCCGACCAACCCGACGACCCGACCGTCAGCGAACTGGGTTACCGCCTGGTCCGCCGCTACTGGCGGCAGGGCCTGGCGAGCGAGGCGTCGCGTACCCTGCTGCGGCACGCCTTTGACACCGTTGGTCAGTCTCGGGTCATCGCGCAGACCATGGCCGTGAACGCCGGGTCTCGCGGTGTCATGGAGACCGCCGGTATGCGATACGTCCGTACCTTTCACCCGTCCTGGGATGATCCGTTGCCCGGCGCCGACCTCGGCGAGGTGGAGTACGAGATGACTCGCGAGATGTGGGCGACGGTTCCTGGCTCCCGCTGAGGCCGGCGGGTGGCCCGACCGGCCGGACGCCGGTCGCGCGTATTCCCGCGTGCCGATGCTGACGTACCCGACCGTCAGGCGAAGTTGATGTCCAGGTGGGCGAAACCCCGATCCCGGAACATCACCCGGGTACGCGCGTCGAACGGCTTCTTGCAGTTGAGGAGCCGGACATTCGCGAGCTTGGGGCAGTCCAGCAGCGCCTCGACGTTGCCGACCCGGTTGCAGTTCAACACGTCCAACTCGACCAGTTCCGGCAGGTCCCGGAAAATCGCGCAGTCGATCTCCGTGTACACACCGTTGAGTCGTACGCTCCGCAGGGATGCGACGGTGGCGAGCCGTTCGATCGGAAAGCCCCGGCTGGCCCCACCGATCTCCAGCACCCGCAACGGTGAGCGGATGTAGTCGAAGACATCGAAGGCACGTACCCGCACCAGTTCCAGGTGACGCAGCCGCTCCAGCGCCCGGAGCTGATCCAGCGTGGCGAGCCGGCCGTTCACCTGGAGGTGGAGGAACTCCAACGCCGAGGGCAGCGGGTCCACGAAGTCCATCAGGTTCGGCTTCGCCGCCGGGGCCAGAAACATCAGCCCGCGCAGGTCGGGCAGGAACGCGTCCAGCTTGATTCTCGTACGCGGGGCCGGCGCGTCAGCCTCGTCGACGACCATCAGCATCGGCAGGCCGGGCGGGGCGTTCCCCACATCCAGTCGGGGCAGCAGCGCGCTCGGGATCGACACCGATCGCACCGCTGGCAGCCGGGGCAGGAACGTCGGCAGGCTGCCCCGGGCCAGTTGCGCCGAGGTTGGCAGCAGATGCAGGCAGCGGATATTGGCCAGCTCGTCCGGCCCGGGGGTGCCGGCCCACGGGATCCGTACCGCCGTGCCGTCGTACGTCAGGTCGTCACACTCGGCCGCGTTGCCGACGCAGTAGATCCCTTCGCCGGTCGGCGGGTACAGGTATGCGTAGCGACTCTCCTCGAACAGGTTCACCGCGCGCCTTCCCGATCCCCGAACCCGGCCTCTGTCAGTAACTTCCGCCCGCGCAGATTGCCGAGAGCCAGGACGCAGAAGACCAGGATCGTCACGGCGATCGTCCGCGGAGCGCTCTCCGCGAGGTCACGCGGAGGCGTGGTGCCATTCTCGCGGGAAAGGGCCGTGGCCACCGGACGCAGCGCGAGCACGATCGGGATCGGCACCACGGATATCGCCGCCAGCCAGCGAAACGGTCTGCTGACCGTCAACCACTTCGCGGACAGGATTCCCACTCCGAATTCGAGGAGCAGTGCGACGGGCAACGCCACGACCGTGTTCAGCCGCAGGGCGGTGGCAACGGCCTGATCCGGGGAACCGCCGGGCGGAACCAGCGGTACGAAACCAGCGACGACGCCGCTGACCACGGCCTCGCTGAGGTATGCCAGAACGACCAGTCCCAGCACGCGACGGACCAGCTTTGCCCGGCGGACCGGCTCCGGCACCAGGTCCGCGCCCTCGCGAGCGCTGCGCCGGAGCACCACCATGGCAACCAGCGCTGCGGCGGCGGGCGCCAAGAACGCGGCCCAGGCGTCGTTCACACCTGCATAACTCACCACGAAATAGAGGCTCAGCAACACGAGGATGGCGGACCACACGAGCGCAGTATCGTGCCGGTACGCAAGCACCACAAGGCGGACCCCGAGCCCGATGTTCCTCACATGCTGTCGTCGCCCTGGCTGACCGTGCCGTCGGGCGCCACCAGCAGGAGCATGACGCCGATCAGGTCGAGACTGTCGCGGGTGCGCCGGTACAGGCTGCGGTAGGTGGGCGCGTCGGGTAACCCGATGGCCAGGTCGAAATCAGGGTGTTCCGACCGGGTGAGCATCGCCTTCAACAGCGCCTGCGCGTACCAGTGACGTGCCTGCGTCGAAGGCGCGGTCGGCTTGGTCTGCTCGGCCCGGCGCGGATCTTGATAGTGGCGGCTCGGGAATCCCTTCACCTCGATGGCGAGAGTCCGGCCCTCGCGGGTGGCAATGACGTCGATGCCATGTTCCTTGGTCGCCGTATCGGCGGTGTGCCGGATGGTCCAGCCGCCTCGAACGAGGTGGATGACGATGCTGGCCTGAACCTCCGACTCGCGCATGCCATCCCGCACACCAAGATCGGGACGGTCGATGGCCTCCGGTAGCGGTGCGAGAGCCGACACCGCCCCGCCCGCCACCACAGCGGCGGATCTGCTCCCGCCGGCTCGGCCACGCCTGAACACCACCTGCTCGGCGAGTTGGTCGACCGAGTCGACCCGCCAACCCGCTGCCCGCCACGCCGCAGCCTGGACCTTGGAGTCGTTGGCCCACCATGTGCGGTGTTCCCGCGCAGATGGGGGCAGCACACCCACGATCGCCTCCACCTCGGCGAAGGTCATCCTGACCTCGCCGGCGTCGTCCGGCCATGCCATCAGGAAGTCTCGCCACGCGTCGTACTTCGCCACCTCCCCATACTGCTCGGGACGAGTCATGCAACGGCTCCACCAACCTGACGATTTCCTCGGCGGACTGTCTTGAGGTCGGCGTGGTCCGTACGCGACGCTGAGCACGCCCGCCAAATGGCGAGGATCGGAGCGTCCAGCGCGGGACCTGATGGGCGAAGGCTAGGAAGCGACGGCCGGAAAGCTGTCCGTGAGGGCGGCCATGGCCCGGCGGATGCGGGTGTCCGCCCCTGAATCGATCTCCTCGGTGAGCGCGACGTGATGCAACACGCCAACCACCGCCAGGGCGAGCGCCTCGGTATCGGCGCCTGCGGGCACCCTCCCGAGTCGTTGCTCAGCAGTCAGGTAAACGGCAATGGCACGCTCGACCGCCCGCAGCCCGGCGGTTCCGGTGCCCAGCACCGCTTCGATGTTCACGACCAGATCCGGCCGGAAGGCCATCAGCCGGGTCAACGCCAACAGCGTGCGCGGCGGCGTCGCCAGGATCGCGTCACTCAGATTCTCGGCGACCGTGCCGGCTTCCGGCCCGGCCCGGTAGGCCCGCCACCTGGCTGGAGATCTGGAAGACCCGGTCGACCGCGTACCCGGCCAGGAAGTCGTCGAAGTTCGCGAAGTGTGCGTAGAGCAGCCCGGTGGCGACACCGGCTACGCGGGTCACCGCCCGGCCGGTGAGCCGGCTCGGCCCGTCTCCCGCGATCACCTGCTCGAGAGCGGCGAAGAGCAGGCACTCGCCCGCCGGGGAATGCACCAGTACGCGCCACCCAGCCGGTTCCACGTCTGGAGCAGCGAAATGACCATCCGGGCAATCACCCTCCCCGTCGTCCGTGGTCTCGTCCGGCGTGGCATCGAACGATCGACCCGTTGAGGATCAGCCGACAGGGCGCCGTCCGTGACAGCAAGGCCGTCCTGT
The DNA here is from genome assembly GCF_044458865.1 of Micromonospora sp. NPDC050417. NCBI lineage: Bacteria > Bacillati > Actinomycetota > Actinomycetes > Micromonosporales > Micromonosporaceae > Micromonospora > Micromonospora sp. NPDC050417. Next base: position 202,647 of record NZ_JBITIH010000016.1, on the reverse strand, counting down.
GGCTACATCGGAACGCCTATGGCATGAGAATGCTGCCTTCTGCACGATTCGGAACGTCGCATTTCTGAATGTGCGGGACGGTCGTGAGTTTGGCAGACTGCTCCTGGCCTGCTCTGTCGAACAGTGAGGCGCCGACGATGCTTGAGAACCGTATCCAGCCGAACGAGAGCACCGTGCCGTTGCTGCCCTGCGTGGCACCGGACGAAACCCTGGCCTTTTGGCGCGCCCTTGGCTTCGCCGTGACCTGGGAGCAGACGAAGCCCTATCTGTACCTGGCATTCCGGTGGAGCGGGTTCGAACTGAACTACGGGCGCGCGGCCAGCAGTGTGGACCCGTCGGTGGAGAACACCGGCGGGTGCCTGGTGATGGTCGACGTGGTCGCGCCGTATCACGCCGCGTTCACCGAGGCGATGCGCCAGACGTACGGCAAGGTTCTTTCCAAAGGGCTTCCCCGGATCACCCGGTTCCGGCCCGGCGCCTCCCGGTTCACCATCATGGACCCGTCCGGAAACTCGATCGTCTTCATCCAGCGCGACGAGCCGGAAACCCTGGAATACGGCGGCGCCCCTGCGCTCAAGGGGCTTGCCCGGGTCCTGGACAACGCCCGGATTCTGCGGGAGTTCAAGGAGGACGACCGGGCGGCCTTCCGCGCGCTGAACTCGGGGTTGCGCCGCCACGGCGACGCCGCGCCGGCAGTGGAGCAGGCGATGGCGCTGGCGATGCTCATCGAGCTGTCCACGGCACTGGAGGAGCCGCAGCGGGTGCCCGAGTGGGGCGTGAGGCTCCGGGAACTCGCCCTGACCGTGGAAGAGCGGCACCGGGTCGAGTCCGCCGTGGCCGACCCCACCCTGCTCGTCGTCTGGATGCCGAGCACGACCTGACGCGCCGCGCAATGCCGGAACAGCGGACGGCCGGTCAGGGGATGAGGACGACCTTGCCGGTGACGGCGCCGGACTCGGCCAGGCACAGGGCGTCGGCGGCTCGGGCGAGAGGGAACCGGGCGGCGATCTGCGCGGCGATCTGCTGTTGGGCCATAGCGTTCAGGACCTGGGTCAGATCGTGCCTCAGCCGGGCCCGGAACCGCTGCTTGACGAGAACTCGGCCGGCCCAGATGTTGTAGAAGTAGGCTCGCCGACCGTTCGGCAGCGCGTGCCACACCCAGATCCGGGCGAGGACCTTGAGCACCGGCAGGTGCTTGGAACCGGTGTCGTCGCGGGTGGCGGCGGTTCCGTAGGCGACGAGGGTGCCACCGGGTGCGAGCAGTCGCCACGACTCGGGCACGCTGCGAGTGCCGAGATGGTCGAAAACCGCGTCGACGCCACCAGGGGCGAGCGCGCGCACTGCGGCCGGCACGTCAGCGTGGTAATCGATCGGGGTGACGCCGAGGTCACGAAGCATGTCGTGGTGTCGCGGGGAGGCGGTGCCGATCACCTGGGCTCCGGCGAGACGGGCCAACTGCACCAGGGTCGAGCCGACACCGCCGTTGGCGCCGTGCACCAGGATCGTCTGGCCGGCCAGGACGCGGGCCTTGCGATGCAGCATCTGCCAGGCGGTGATTCCGTTGACCACGACGGTCTCGGCCTCGGCCGGGTCCAGGCCGGCGGGCACCGGCACCGCGTAGGCGGCGTCGACGACCACATGGCTGGCCCAGCCGCCCACCTTCGTCAGCGCCGCGACGCGTTGGCCACGGAGCGCGGGGTCCACGCCGGCCCCGATCGTCTGGACCACTCCGACCAGGTCGTAGCCGGGCACGAACGGGAACGAGGGCTGGTCGTAGTAGCGGCCCCGACGCATCTGCTGCTCGGCGAAGGACACGCCGGTGGCCTCCATCCGGATCACCAGTTGCCCGGTGGCAGGCGCGGGGATCGGTGTGGTGCGTACCTGCAGGTCGTCGGGGGCAACCACACCCGGAAGAACGATCTCGGTTCGCTGGTCCGTTGCCATCATTTCCACCATCTCCACCATAATGATTGCCTCTAGCAAGAGTTAGAGGTTATAACGAGAGTATGTTCTGCTCACCGAAGAGGTGTCAAGCGAAGGAACAGACATGGACGGTGCCGCACGGAGCCCGCGGGAGCGATACCGCGAACAGGTTCGCGCAGAGATCAAGGCGTACGGGTGGACACAGGTGGCGACCACCGGAGCGTCGGCACTGTCCCTGAACGCGATCGCCAAGCAGATGGGCATCAGCGGACCCGCCCTCTACCGCTACTTCCGCAACCGCGACGACTTGATCACGGAACTTGTCCTGGACGCCTACCGCGACCTCGCCGCCACCTGCCGTGCCGCCGTCGTAACCGGGAGCCCGCCCACCGCCCGGCTGCACGCGGTGGCCGTCGCCATCCGTCAGTGGGCACTGGCCGCCCCGCACCGATACCTACTCATCTACGGCACGCCGGTGCCCGGCTATGCCGCCCCGCCCGACGCCACGACGATCGCGTCGAGCATCATGTCGATACTGCTCGACGCATTCGACAAAGCCGACGCCCCGATCAGCTCCGTCACCGATGCCAGCGCGGCCCTCGACGAGCATCTGGACACCCATCGGCAGTGGGCGGGCGACCACCCCTGCTCGGCTACCGCCCTACGCCGCGCGCTCACCTTCTGGACCCGGCTGCACGGCGTGGTCAGTCTCGAGGTCGCCGGCCACTTCACCAACATGCAGTTCGACCCCGCGCTGCTCTACGCCGCCGAGACCGACGCCGCCATCAACACGGCGTAGCCCCCGCCGACCAGACCCACCAGGTCAGGGTCACGGTGGGCGGCAGCACCTGGATGACATCGATCTTCCCCGACAACGCTCGCGGAGGACACGTGCTGCCGGTCAAGCGGACGATTCGCCAGGCCGAGGGTCTCGACACCGGTGACGTCGCGACGGTGACGGCCGAACTCGTCGGCTCTTGACCACGTCGCCTGGCCCGAGGCGTACGGGACGTCAGACCGGTCATCTCACCGGTCGTCGAGTAGCTGTCGCGACCTTGCGGCGTCCGGCCACGCCATGCGCAAACTACCGGGGGTGCCGTTGAGGCGAGCCGGGTCGCCGCCGGGCGGCGACGCCGTCGCCGCCTCCGCGCAGGTTGCCCCACGAGCGAGGTAGAACCGCTGCGCAGCGGTGTTCTGCCGCAACACCCACAGATACATGGCAGCACCAGTAGCGTGTTGCTCGGTACGGCGAGCCGCGCCGACCACACGCGACGGCGATCGGCCCGGGATGGCGCGGCCCGGTGTCGAACGACGCGGCGCGCCCCAGACCGCCGGACGACCGACGCCTGCACGACGGTCGTCCGGCGGCCGTCCGGCTCAGCCCTGGGGGTTGAACGGAATCCCCGCGGGCTTGGAGACGTTGAGGAGGTATTCGAACGAACCATCTTTGATCTTGATGGTCGCGGAACCGAAATTGGCGTTCATCAGTCTGTCCCGCAACTGGACGCTGGGCCACCCGTTCCAGTCCACCGTGGGCGGGTAGCGCCACCCGTGGTAATGGTTTTCCGGCGGCTCGTCGCTGCCGTTCGCCAGCCGGAAGAAGTGCGTGGACGCGCCGTCCTTGTGGTAGACGACCTTGGGGTGTGAGCCGTCGAAACGTACCTGCGAACGGGTGTAGGTCCGCTGACTGCTGTGCTGCGTGGTGGTCACGAACTCGACCTGGTTCGACGCCTGGTTGACCCAGGAGATGACGTGTTCCCAATCGTGCCGGTGGCCGCCGAGGCCACTTCCGTGCACCGCCTGGTCCTTCTCGAAGTAGCTGGCGTAGACGATCGCGCACCAGCCGTTGTTGCACTTCGACCGGGCGTACGTCTGCGACCTGTCCAGATCGGACTGGTCCCGGCAACTGCCGTTGATGGCCCCGGTGGTGTTCAGTCCGGGGTTGATCGTGCCGTCCGGGCTGATGGCTGCCACGGCGTAGCAGCCGTCGGTGTCGTAGTCGTACGCGGGCGAGAACGACGCTTCGTACCCTCCGGCGTTCGCCGGCAGGTTGGGCAGCGAATCGGCGAACGCCACCGTCGCGGGGATCACGACCCCGAGCGCGGCCAGCCCGGCCACGATCCGGGACAGAAGACGACGGTGACGCCTGACGAACGTGCCGGAGGGCCGAACCGAGGAAGACCCCGGTACGGCAGACGGCGATGACATGTGTTCCATTCCTCGCCTTTCTGGGATCGACGCGCCCTGGCCGGTCTGTCCGCCAACGCGTGACCATCTGTATTTCACGCGGCCGAGCTGGGGGTCAATGTCCAGACACGAGAAGAACGCATGAATAGCGGGCGATTTCCCGGGCTCCCGCCCCGTTGGTCACGGTCCGCACCGGGCCGGCACGGCAGCGGCAGCGGCAGCGGGGCCGACGGTCGGTGGTCCACCCCGACAGATTCGGGTGGCGGTCCGAACCGGTCATTGTCAGACTCCGACCCGTGCGAGAACCGGATCGCTTCCGAGCCGCCGTCGACACGTGGGCGGCCGGCGGCACGGGCGCGGCGGCTGCCGCCACGGTCGCCCGCGAACTGGCCACCGACGGCCTGGCCACGGTCGTGCTCGTCGAAGGGGTCAGCGACCAGAGCGCCGTGGAGGCGCTGGCGGCCCGCCACGACCGTGATCTGGCTGGCGAGGGTGTGTGCGTCCTGCCGCTCGGAGGAGCGATGAGCGTCGGTCGGTTTCTGCGGATCTTCGGCGCGTCCGGGCTCGCCACGAACGTACGAGGGCTCTGCGACGAGGCGGAAGAGGGCTACTTCCGGCGTGGCCTGGAGCAGGCTGGCCTCGGCACCGGCCTGACCCGCTCCACGATGGAGGCGCTCGGCTTCTACGTCTGCGTGGCCGACCTGGAAGACGAGCTGATCCGGGCACTTGGCACCTCCGGCGTCGAGCATGTGCTCGCAGCCGAGCAGGATCTGGCCAGGTTCCGGGTCTTCCAGAACCAGCCCGCGCAGCGCGGGCGAGCGGTCGAGCGGCAACTGCGCCGCTTCATGGGCACCACCAGCGGTCGTAAGGCCCGGTACGCACGCGCGCTCGTCCGCGCCCTCGACCTGGACCGCGTTCCACGGCCCCTGGACCGCCTGCTCGCCGGCTAGCCCAGCCGCATCGGCGTACCTGGTCCGTTCCCGGCCGCCCGGACTTCGGCGGCAACCGAAAATCGCTTGCCCGGTGCGGCGGGTTCCGGGAAGGTCATGCCCATGACGTTCTGACGGACCGCCCCCGACACTTCCAGGCCCACGGCACCGCACCGTGCCGCAACGCCATCCGTCCATGCCCCCTTCCCAGGGAAGAGAACGTCCTTGTCTGCGCAACACCCCCGGCAGGACACCCTGCCGCAGTCCATGCCGGCCACCGTCACCGTCTTCGCCTCCCCCTCCAGTTGGATCGAGTCCGACGCCGTCGCGCAATGCCACCAGGTGGCCGCCTTCGACGGCATGATCCACGTCGCCGCCATGCCGGACCTGCACCCCGGCAAGGGCGCCCCGATCGGTGCCGCCATGGCGTCGACCGTGCTGTACCCGTTCCTGGTGGGCTCCGACATCGGTTGCGGCATCGCCGTGTTCCCCCTCAAGCTCAAGCGCGCCGTACCCGAGAAGCTGGCCGCCCGGTTCCCCGACCTCGACCGGGCACTCGACCCCGAGCAGGATGCCGACGACCCGGCCTGGGCTGTGCTGGACGGCGATATCCCCGCCGGTCACCTTGAGGGTCTCGGGACGGTCGGCCGGGGCAACCACTTCGTCGAGCTGGCCCGGATCGAAACGGTCTTCGAGCCGGGTCACGCGAGCCGCCTCGGTCTCGCCCCCGGTGACCTCGTACTCATCGTGCACAGCGGCTCCCGGGGTCTCGGCGAACGAATCCTGCGGGCGCACACCGAGGTCCATGGCGCGGGACCCACCCCCGACCCTGCCGGCTACCTGGCGATGCACGACGATGCCCTGCGCTGGGGCTCGCTCAACCGGCGGCTGATGGCCGCCCGGGTCGCCCACGCACTGGGCACCGAGCCGACCGAACCGATCGTCGACCAGTGCCACAACCTGGTCGAACTCCGCGACGGCGTCTACCTGCACCGCAAGGGAGCGGCGCCGGGCGACGGCCGCGACGTGCTCATCGCCGGCACCCGAGGCACCCGTTCCTACCTCGTCGCCGCCCACGCCGGGCCGGAGGCCAACCATTCCGTGGCGCACGGCGCGGGCCGCAAGATGTCGCGCGCCGACGCCCTGCGCCGGGGCCGGGCCAAGCACACGGTCGAGGAGTTACGCCGCACTCCGGTGGGGTCGCTGGTGGTGTGCGGTGACCGTCAGCTCCTCTTCGAGGAGGCACCGACGGCGTACAAACGCATCGAGCAGGTGATCGCCGACCTCGTCGACCACGACCTCGCCACGCCCGTGGTGACCACGGTTCCCCTGGTCACCTACAAGACGCCCGACCTCGGGTCGACGCCCCGGCAGGAGCGGCGCGAGCACCGCCGGACACGAGGCCGGTCGTGAGTGTCCACCTGTTCATGACGGCCGGACGTGGCCCGCAGGAGTGCGCCTGGGCGCTCGCCCGGCTGCTCCGCCGGCTGGAAACCGAGGCCGCCCGGAAGAACCTGACGACCGAACGGGTCGGGACCGTCCCCGGTGACCGACCGGGCACCCACCGATCGGTCCTGCTCCGGATCGCCGGGCCCGGCGCCGAGACGTTCGCCGCATCGTGGACCGGAACCCTGTGCTGGCAGGCTCCGAGTCCATACCGGTCCGAAGCCGGCCGGAAGAACTGGTACGTCACGGCCCAACCGTGCCAGGTCGACATCCCGCGTACGGCGTTCTCGGAGGCGGACGTTGACGTCGTCGCCTGCCGCACCGGAGGCCCTGGTGGTCAGCACCGCAACAAGGCCAGCACAGCGGTACGGGCGACCCACCGTCCCTCGGGGATCGTCGTCGTGGTCGACACCGAGCGGCAGTTCAGCCTCAACCGCCGCATCGCCATGCAGCGGCTGCGACAACGCATCGAGTACGGCGACGAGGCGACGGGACGCGCCGTCATCACCGCCCGGTGGCGCATCCACGACGAACTCGAACGTGGCAACCCGACCCGGGTCGAGCGTCCGGAGACGTCGGGCCAGGGACACTGAGACGGTGACCGCACGTCAGGGTCCGGTCGGCTGCGGGACGGACGGGAGTTCGTCCTCGTGGGTGGCACGGACCCGGACGGGTCGCATGAGGATCACCACGAGCAGGGCGGCGAGGATACCGACGACTCCGGCCACGGCAAAGGTCGCTTGGACACCGGTCACCGACGCGGCGTGCGCCGCGCTGTCGAGGAGCTGTCGGCCCTGCGCCGGGGCGGAGTGCAGCAGGGCAGGCGTCTGTCCGCCGGCGATGGCGTGCGCGGTCTGTTGCGCGTCCGGGACGCCGTCCGCGGCGAGGCTGCTCTGCGCGCGGGCGGCGAAGACGCTGCCCAGCGCGGCGACCCCGAAGGCGAACCCGAGCTGACGGGTGGTGTTGACCGCACCGGCGGCCATGCCGCCGCGCTCGGGCGGCACCAGGGACATGGAGACCGAACCGAGGATGGGTGTCGCCAGGCCGACGCCGACACCGATCACGGCGAGTCCCGGAATCAACGCCGGCCAGGTTGCCGCGCCGTGCACGAGCGCGACGACGGTCAGGCAGCCGAGGCCGATGAAGAACAACCCCGCGCCGATCACCAGATCGGGCCGCCGGCCGTGCAGCATCCGGCCGAGGATCGCCGATACACCGAACGCCGTGATCGACATGGGTACGCCGGTGAGTCCGGCACCGATCGCGCTCATTCCCAGCACCGACTGCAGCCAGATCGAGGTGTACGTGAACACGGCGAAGGCGGCGAACGTCATCAGGAGTCCGGCGAGCAGCACCCCGACGAACGAGCGGTTACGGAGCAGTCCGAGGTCGAACATGGCGTGGCGCGAGCGCGTCTCGATCGCGACGAACCCGGCCAGCAGCAGACCTGCCAGCGTGAGCAGCCACCAGACTCCACGATCGGACCAGCCGTCCTCGTTCGCCCGGATCAGCGCGTACGTCGCGCAGGCCGCCGCGGCGGTGAAGCTGGTGATGCCGGCGATGTCCACCCTGCCCCGGCCGGTTCGGTGGCCGTCGCCGAGCATGGTGAGGCAGAGCGTGACGGCGATGGCGCTGAGCGGCAGGTTGACGAAGAAGATCCAACGCCACGACGCGCCGTCGGTGAGCAGACCGCCGAGGATCGGGCCGACCGCGGCCGAGGCGCCCGAGACGGCACCCCAGATGCCGTACGCGCTGCCTCGCTCGCGGCCCGCGTAGGTGCTGTTGAGCAACGCGAACGTGGTAGCGAACATGGCTGCGGCGCCGATGCCCTGCACCGTACGGGCGGCGATCAGCACGCCCGGGTTGGGGGCGAGCCCGCAGAGCAGTGACGAGGCCGCAAAGATCACGAGCCCGGCGACGTACGTGCGGCGGTGCCCCACGAGATCAGCGATCGAGCCCGCGCCGAGCACCAGTGCACCCAGCGCGAGCGCGTACGCGTTGATCACCCATTGCAGGGCGCCGAAGGACGCGTCCAGGTCACCGACCATCTCGGGCAGGGCGACGTTCACGATCGTGACGTCGATCAGCAGCATGAATGTACCCAGACAGATCGTCGTCAGCGGCAGCCACCTGCGCATGTCGGCACCTACGTTCCTCGGGGCGTCCTCCTCGTATAACGCGCCGGCTCCGGCCGCGTCACCGGCGTCGGACCGTTCGACGAACAACCGGGTGGTCTCTCCCGGGGCGGGCCCACCCGATCGGCACGCCGCAACTCTCACGACATGGTCACGATGCCGCCCCACGCTCGTACCGAGCGCACCTCTCACGAACGGCCACCGGTCGTCAGTCGGTATGGCGGCGCCACACCGCCAGGAGTCGCTCACCAGCACCGGTCCCCGGTGGGTCCATGGTGGGCGAACTCGCTGCGATCATTGGGACATGAGGACCGCGATCGCGTACGCCGAGTTCGCCGCCCGCGAGGCGCACGGTGTGTCACCCGTGTACGAGCGGCTGTCGTACGCGGTGTCGCGCGACGACACGATCCTGGACTTGCTCGACACACTGCCACCGCGCAAGCGGCAGCCGAACCTCCTCTTCGGCGTCGTACGTTTCCTCGGCGGTCCGGTCGAGGAGCCGGCCGAATTCCACAACTACACGGTCGCGAACTGGTCGGCGATCGTGGCGGAGATGCGCGCACGGGCCACCCAGACGAACGAGGCCGGGCGGTGTGCCGTACTCCTGCCCGTGCTCGCCGCGTTGCCGCAGCCGCTCGCGCTGCTGGAGGTCGGTGCCGCCGCCGGGCTCTGCCTCTACCCCGACCGGTACGCCTACCGCTACGGGCAGCACGCGATCGGCTCGGGCGAACCGGTTCTGGAGTGCGCGGCCAGCGGGGTGGCGCCGCCGACCGTCCTACCCGAAGTGGTGTGGCGCGCTGGCCTGGACCCGAACCCTCTGCGGGTGACCGATCCCGTGGACGTCGCCTGGCTGGACGCGCTGATCTGGCCGGAGCACACGAACCGCCGAGCCCGGCTACGCGCCGCCGTGTCCGTGGCCGCCGCCGAGCCGCCACTGCTCGTACGCGGTGACCTGGTCGACGACCTGCCGGCGCTGGCCGCGCGGGCACCGGCCGACGCGACGCTCGTGGTCTTCCACACCTCGGTGCTGTACCAGGTGTCGACGGCACGACGGGACGCGTTCACGGCGGCGGTACGCGAACTGCCCGGACACTGGGTCGCGAACGAGGCCCCGGAAGTGCTGCCCTACGAGACGTTGCCGAAGCCACCGGTCGACGCGCTGCACAACGTGCTCGCGCTGGATGGGACGCCACTGGCCTGGACCCGGTCACACGGGCAGCAGATCACCTGGTTCGGGTGACGACCACCCTCGATCCGCGTTCACCTCGTAGACGATCTCCAAGCCGTCTTCGTCGTCCCACGCTGTCCGACCTTGGTGAATCCGTACCGCGACGCCAACCGACAGGTGGGGTCAGGCCGGGTCCGCCACGTCCGGGGTGCGCGCCAGGCTCCAGTAGCCGACGCTCGGCACCATGCCGAGGGCGCGGTTCAACCGCAGGATCGGCTCGTTGGTGTCGTCGTTGTGGGTGGTCAGGGCGACCGCGCCGACGTCGTACGCGTACCGCAGAGCGGCGGTCTTCAGTGCGCTCGCCACGCCCGCGCCCCGGTGGGCGACTTCCACGCCGGTATACACCGTGTACCAGTCACCGGTGCCGACCTGCTCGTCGATGACACTCAGGCCCCAGGGCTCCGAGTGACCCGGGCCGAGCGGTTCAGCCAGTAGTACGACTGACGTGTCGGAGAAGTATCCGCGGGCCTGCGCCAGGTCGACATCCTGGTTCTCGCCGCCGGGCACCGGTAGTCCGACCAGGGTACGGCCGACACACGCCATGACCGTCGCGTCGTCGGACGCGAGGTCGGTGACCCGGATCCGTATGCCCGCCCGCTCTCCGGCCGCCCTTGCGAGACCGGCGACCTCCTCACCCCGGCCAGCGAGGTCGAACCGCCAGCCCACGCTGTGGTGGGTGACCGCCAGGCCGTAGCGCTCCGCAAAGCGCCGACCGCGGTCAAGGTCGTCACGGAGGGCACTGGTCACCACGGTCCCGGCCGGGAGTTCCCGCGCCGCCTCGGCCAGCTTCGCGGCGAGGGCGGTGCCGACGCCAGCGCCCCGGTACGCCTCCGCGACCGCGACGAGGGTCGAGGCGGTACCGGGAAAGACCGGTTCGGTGGTCAGCTTGCCGGCACCGATCACGGTGCCGGCAAGCTCGGCGACAAACGCGTAGTGGATCTCATCCGGCGCCGCGCTGGTGAGCCTCTCGGTCAGCCGGTGCCGCTTGTCCGCGCCAGCGGCCGACACCAGCAGCGCGATGGTCGGCTCCAGGTCCGCCGCCGTCATGGGCCGGATGGTGACGTTTACCGAGTCCAGGGGTGCACTCACGAGACCGACTGTAGGTTTGGGTCAGGTAGATCCGCCCTATGAGCTGGGCCACTCCATCGACCGGCGCACGGGGTCTGCCCGAATATCCGCACGACAGGAACGTACGCGGACCTTTAGGGTGTACCCCTTGTGAACCGCTTCGTCGAGATTGCCGCCCCGTCGCGGTTCGGTACCGGATTCCGCTGGCTGCTCGCCTCGTCCTGGGCGACCAACCTCGGCGACGGCATCGCCCTGGCCGCCGGACCGCTGCTGGTGGCCTCCCTGACGACCGACGCCTTCCTCGTCTCACTCGCCGCGCTGCTGCGCTGGGCGCCACCGTTGCTCTTCGGTCTCTACGCCGGCGTCCTCTCCGACCGGTTCGACCGCCGCCGGATCATCATCGTCGCGAACGTGGTCCGTACGGTGGTCCTCGGCGCCCTCGTCGTCATGCTGGCCACCGACCGCGCCTCGGTGGCCGGAGCGCTGCTCGCGCTGGGACTGCTCGCGACCACGGAGGTCTTCGCCGACAACACCACCTCCACGCTGCTCCCGATGCTGGTGCACCGGGACGACCTGGCGATCGCCAACTCCCGGCTACAGACCGGCTTCATCACGCTGAACCAGCTCTGCGGCCCGGCGATCGGCGCCACCCTGTTCGCGGCCGGCAGCGCCTGGCCGTTCGTGACCGAGGCCGTCCTCGTCGGCTGGGGGGTGGCCCTGGTGTGGCAGATCAAACTGCCCGCCCATGGTCGCGATCTCGCGACCATGGGCAGCGTCGGACGGGACATCCTGCAGGGGCTGCGATGGACGCTGGGACACCCGGCGGTGCGTACCCTTGCCCTGACCATCCTGATCTTCAACGTCACCTTCGGTGCGGCCTGGTCGGTCCTGGTGCTCTACGCCACCGAACGGCTCGGCCTCGGCGCCGTGGGCTTCGGCATCCCCAGCACCGTCACCGCCGTGGGCGGCCTCGCCGGCACCGCGCTCTACGGTTGGATCACCCGACGGGTCAGCCTGGGCAACGTGATGCGGGTGGGACTGGTGATCGAGACGCTCACCCACCTGGCCCTGGCCCTCACGACCTCGGCATGGGTGGCGTCGGCGATCCTCTTCGTCTTCGGCGCACACGCCTTCATCTGGAGCACCACCTCGGTCACCGTCCGGCAGCGCGCGGTACCGACGGAGTTCCAGGGACGGGTCGGCAGTGTCAACATGACCTGCGTCTTCGGCGGGCTGGTCGTGGGCTCCACGGTCGGCGGTCTGCTCGCCGCCCGGATCGACGTGACCGCACCCTTCTGGTTCGCGTTCATCGGGTCGGCGATCTTTGTCGTCGCCCTCTGGCGCAACCTGACCCTGATCGCCCACGCGGACGAAGAATCCGTGCCCGACGCGCGACAGGTAGACCCGGCACTGGCCTGAGGCGGACGGTCGCTGGTCGGTCAGCGGACGTCGCGTCGGAACAGGCGGTCGATGTCGATGCTCAACCAGGTCCCGTCGCCGAGCGACACGAGACTCCCGTCCCGGTACGGTCCGGGCTCCCGCTCCACCATGCCGCCGACCCGCCCGGTGCGCACGTCGACGTAGCGGCTCAGTTCCCACTCCATGGTGTCGTCGAGGTCGCCGGAAAGGGTGACGATCGCGGTGTCGGAGTCCAGGTAGCCCCCGTCGACGACGAACGCCGGGTAGGTGTTGTCGTCGTAACCGAACAAGGCCGCTGGCACCCGTACCACCACCTCCCCCTCCGGGTAGCTGTGGAAAGCGACATCGCGCCGGTCGTGGTGGATCGTCATGAGGGAGTCACCGGCCGGCGAGAGGTCGACCAGCCTTCGGTCATCCCACGGGTACGTGCTCAGCTCGATGGCCTTGCGGTCCAGCCGGGCCCGATGCACCCGGAGGGCGTCCCGCCCCTCGGCCACACCCAGCAGTACGTGCACACCGTCCGAGTGGACGAACTGACGCCCGCCGGCCCCGGCGCCGTCCAGCACCGCCTGGGCCAGGACGGTTCCGGTGTCGGCGTCGACGACGATCCACCGACCCACACGATCGACCGTGTAGATCCACACGACCGTACCGTCGGCCGAGAAGGCGCAACTCGTGGTCGCCAGATCCGATGCCGGAACGGGGTCAACGACCCCGTCCAGCCGCCAGAGCCTCCGACCCGCACGGTCGGCACACACCACGGCACCGGAGGTCGCGTACGCCGCACGACTCAGGTCCGGCGCCACCGTCGGACTCTCCACTTCGACGCCTTCCGGGACCGGGAAGGAGGCCACCAGTTCGGCTGTGACCCTCGTCGACTGAGGGTCGGCGAAGCCGTAAACACGAATAAAGTCGCCTTCCTGCCGGTTGATCAGGCGCGAAGACCGTGGCATGTCGCAGAAGGTAGACGACTCCGGCCAACCTGCGCGAACTGTCCGGTCTGCTGGTGGGACCGGGGTCCTCTCCGGACCCCGGTCCACCGAACCACTAACGGAACTGGAAGTAGGCGCGGTGCTGCGTACCGTCCGCCAACGAGAGGACGAACTCCCGACAGGTCCCGGCCCAGCTCCGATCCGTCTTCCACGGGTAGGTGTGGCGGCCGTGCCCGCTCGTCGAGAGCTTCGAACGGCCCGGGGTCTCGGCCTTCACCGGCAGCGGCCCCGGCGTGATCGTCCCGTCCGGGTTGACCGTGGCCAGCGTCTGGCAGTCGACCAGCCGGGAGTACGGCGAGTTGCTGGCGAGGATGTCCCGGTCCCGGTCCCGATCCCGGCCGAGCACGAACTGCATCGGTGTGGTGGAGCCCGCCTTCACCGAGTTGAGGGCGGGTTTGGCTGCCCGGTTGGTGAAACCACGCTCGCAGGACGGGTGGGTGTCGTACGCGGCGGAGTTGTCGTCCCGCCCGGTGGTGCCCTGCACCGCGCTGTAGCCGAGGCCCCGGCGGGCGAAGGAGGCCCAGAGCGTGCAGTTGTTCTCGCCACCGGTCAGGGCCGCGTCGGCGGCGATGACCGCGTCCCGGCCGACCACGAACCCCGGCCCGCAGCCCTGGATCTTCAGCCCGTCGATGACGAGTTGCATCGCCAGGTTGTTGCCCCCGGTGTGCCAGGCGCCGTACGCGTTGCGGTTGAGCCCGTGCCGGTCGATCAGGTCCCAGGTCATGTCCCACAGCACGGCGGCCCAGCCATGGCCGATGCCATGCGGGGCGGCCAGCGACGTACCGTCCAGCCACGCACCGGTCTTGATGCTGTCGTACGTGAACGGCTGGATCTCCATGTTCCGGGAGTACGGGCGGGGCCGGAAGCCGTCGCCCGACCGGCTGTCGGCGAACTGGGCGTACTGGCCGTAGCCCCGCGGGCCCTCCGGATCGTCGAGATCCGGGTTGATCAGGGAGACGATCGCAAGGAAGTCGCTCCAGCCCTCACCCATCTGCTCCTGGCCGGTGAGGCAGTTGACGTTCGGTCCACCGGTCAGGCGGTTCGAGACACCGTGGCCGTACTCGTGGAAGATCGTTTCTGAGCGGAAGGCGGCGTCACGCATCGCCGGTCGGTCGGTGTTGCGGTGCACCCGCCCCGAGGCCGGCAGTCCGGCCCGGATGGTGGCGCCGTCGGACTGGCTCACCATCACCGCCGGGATGCCGACCGGCGGGTTCACCGACCCGTTCATGACCGCCGGGGCGCCCTCGACGTTGTTGGCCACCACCACGGCGACGGCACCGGCGGCCTCGGCGTTGACGACCTGGGTGTAGTAGGTGCAGGCGCTGCTTCGGTCGAGCAGCGCGATCGCGCCGGCCGGCACGGTGTACGCGCTACAGCCGTCGCCGAGCGTCTCGACACCGTCGTCGACCGGGACGACCTGGCCGGTGAAGCCGGCGTTGGTGGGAGCGGGAGTGAAGCGGGCGTACTCGGCCTGGTAGGTGCCGGCACCGGAGCCCGAGCCGACGGTCACCGCGTTCGGCAGTCCGAACTGGTTGCCCGGCCAGAGGAACATCTGCATCCGGGGTGCGCCGCCGTCCTGGGCGGGGGTGGAGAAGTTGGCGTTGTTCTGACCGGAGCCGTCCTGCGCCTCGCACCGTACGTCGTCGCCGCCGACACCGCCGCGCTCGTAGTTGTTGACCTGGAAGTTGCCACCGGCCTCGTCGAAGCCGTAGCGGTAGGTCAGGTCGTGCACGACGTTGCACCAGTAGAAGAGGTTCGCCACGGCGGCGGCGGTGTAGGTCTGCGGCTGCTCGTCCAGGTTCGCCGGAAGGTTGAAGTCGAGCCCCGCTCCCCCGTCGGGAACACTGCCCGGGTCGGGCTGGTTGTTGGCGTCCCGGTCGGCGTAGGCGCGTACGTTGTTCCCCTCGGTGGCACTGGACTCCGGTCCCGCCACCCCGTTGGTGTCGTGCCATCCGTACGGCGACGCGGTGGCGTCGGCAGGATTGGTCACCAGCGTGCGCGGTCCCTCGTTCGGGTCGTTCTTCGGGAAGGTGAAGACCCGGTAGCTCGATCCGTCGTTGACCCTGCGGGGCGGGAACTGCGGGCCGACCACGGTCCCGTGCCCCGGGCCGCCGGCCGTCGGGGCGGTGTGCCGGCCCAGGGTGTCGGCGAGTTGCTCGGGCGCGTCGTGGACCGTCCAGTCGTCCACGTTGAGCAGTTCGCCGGAGGCGCTGTCGACGGTGGCGTTCCAGAGGTGCGAGTCGGTCGAGTCGTCGATCACCAGTTGCCAGGCGAGCCGCAGCCCGTCGTCGGTGCGCTGCCAGCCCAGCCGGGCCGGGATCGGCTCGTCGGAGATCCCGCTGCCGGACACGACGGTGCGCTGGGCGCGACCGGTGGCGTCGTCGAGCACCCGTGGACTGGCCGGCTCGGGCAGGTCGAGTGCGTCGGCCGCCGCCTTCACCGCGCCGGTGGCGTCCAACACGGCGCTGCCGGAGGGCTTCGCCGCCAGGGCGGGCACCAGGCTGTGGCCGACGAAGACGACACTGCCGTCGGCGGCGACGCTGACCGTCGCCGTCGCGCCGAAGACCTCCAACTCCTGGTAGCGCTGGGAGAGGTTGACGTGCGTCACCCCACTGTGCTTGCTGGTCGTGCGGGAGGAGAGCACGAGGTCGCTGAGGTCGGCACTGCTCACGCCGTACCGGGCGGAATGGGTGCGCAGGTAGTCGATCGCGATGGTCTCGGGTTTGCCCTCGTTCGGCCCGGTGAGGAAGAGGGCGGTGCGCGCGGCCCGCGCCGAGTCTCCCGCACTGTCGTCGGGTGCGGCCCAGGCGGGTGGCGCCAGCGTCGGCGTCAGGACCGCGACAAGCGTGGTGACCAGCAGTAACGCCGCGTGCTGACGGAGCCGGGAGGGCGGGGAGGATACGGGCACTGGTGCTCCCTTCGTGGCGGACGTACGAGGGGCGTGGGATCCTTGCCGGCATCGATGATTTTGACCGACGGTACGGATCACTTCACGGTGCGTCGTCCGACACGCGTTCAAAATCATCGATGTCTTCTGCTACGGCTGTCGGACCCAGCCGTCACTTCGTCAGCGTCCGGTACAGGCGGTAACGCTTCACACTCACCTGACGCACCCCGCCCATGGCCCGGACCCGATCCCAGAGCGGCCCGCTCGCGATCGCGTCGCCGTTGGCCTCCAACGCCTCCAGGTGCGCCTCCGGACTGGTCCACTCGGCGTAGTTCAACACCTGGGAACCGTCCGTACTGATGTGGAAGAAACCGCCGATGCCACCGGCGGGCAGATTGTCGTCCGCGCCGAGCGCGTCGAAGACCGCGTCGACCCAGACCCGGGCCCGGTCAGCGCTCTCGGTGTCGACCCGGACGGCCACCACCGCGCCCGGTGTCCGTCCGTCGTCAGCACGGTTGCCCCGGTAGATCCGGTAGCGGGCGAGGTCGCGCCGGCCGATGTCGGGCACGATGGCGTCGGTCCACTCGACGATCGTTTCCCGCCCGGCGCGGACGAACGCGTCGGCCACCGCGTCGTCGGTCCACTGCGAGTAGTGGCGGATGAGTTCGCCATCGGTGTCGAGGTAGATGGCGTACGTGAGCAGGCCCGTCGGCCACGCGACCTCCTGCCACGCGGCGACGAGCGCCTCCGCGACGGTTCGCTGCCGATCGGGCGTACCAAGCACCCACTCGTCGGAGAGTGCGGCCCCCACATCCGTACGGGTCAGGTCGGGAAACTGGTCGGTGACGCGCATGGTCGGCCCCTCGGGTCGCTCGGTCTGGTGCCGTCGAGAGCCGACGCTAGAACCCGAACAGAGGTTGAGGTCAAGGACGACGTCGACCGTGCGACCGCAGGGGCGCGTAGCCGCCCTACAACGAGCCGGCGTAGATGACCTGCTCCCTCATCCCAGCGCCCCAGTCGGTCGTACGCTTCTCCAACGCCAGGCCGATTTTTTCCGCGACCCGCTGGGACGGCAGGTTCTCCGGGTTGATGATGGCGATCAGGCGCTTCGCGCGCACGACGTCCCTGGCGTAGTCGCGGCAGGCGAGTGCCGCCTCGGAGGCGAAACCCCGGCCCTGCAGATCGGCCCGTACGTGGTAGCCGATTTCTATCTCCTCCACACCATCGACCCGTTGCATAGTCAGTCCACAGTCGCCGACGAACTCACCACCGTCGCGCGCCGACATGATCCAGAGCCCGAAACCGCGATCCCGGTACAACCGCCGATTCCACTCGATCCAGCCCAGCGTCTCGCTCCGGGTCAGCGATCGCGGGTAGTAGCGCATCACCTCAGGGTCACCGAGCAGCGCGGCCATGTCGTCGAGGTCGTCGGCGGTCATCTCCCGAAGCAGCAGCCGCCGTGTCGTCAGCGTCGCCATCAGGCGACTCTATCGTGGCCGTTACGGCACCTGCCGGCCGTGATCGTGCCGGTCAGAAGCGCAGGCCGAGATAGGTGAGCGGGCCGGGATCGACGACCTCGATGACGTGGAAGCCGAGCCGGTCGTAGAACGTGCGCGCCTTCTGGTTGGTGGTGATCATCCCGAGGTGCAGTCCCGGCACGCCGGCCCGGCGCAGTGCCCCGGTGAAGGTCTCCATCAACGCCCGGCCGTGGCCAGCGCGCTGGTACTCCGGCAGTACGTCGATGTGCAGGTGGGCCGGATAGTCGACAAGCTCGGGCAGGAGCATCCGTTCCGGGGTGTGCAGCAGGCGCGCCATCACCGCGTCGGGCGTGCTCGGCTCCCCGGTCGGTGCCGGATACCGGTCCCCGACCCGGGGCAACCACTCGTCCCGGAACCGGCGGACGAACCTGGTCGTGTCGGAGGTGCCGAGTACGTACCCGACCGCCCGTCCCGTGCCGTCGCCGTAGCCGTAGCCGTCCCCGTCCCCATTGCCGTTGCCGTCCCCATTGCCGTCGCCGTCGAGCACGAACGCGAGATCCGGTTCGAGGTGGGCGTACGGGTGGGCGAAGATGTCCGGCAGGATGTCCGGGTCGGCGTACGAGCCACTGGCGTCCTCCCCCGCATCGGCCGTACGGATGCAGATGTCACCGACAGCGTCGAAATCACCGGGCCGGTAGGGACGAATGCGCATGGCGTCGACACCTGTCGTTCTCGCGGCGATGCCCACGGGCGGATCGGGCACCAACTGGTCAGCCATCGTACGGCCAGCACAGCGCGAACGGGGGCGACATCCGGGGTCGAGTCCGGCACCGGAGTCGGTCAGTTGACGCCCCGGGGAACCAGGCATGATCGCGGGACGGGTCGGGGGGTGCGACTCCTCGACACCGGGGCTGCGGCGGCGCGCGACGGTGAAGGCGGCAGGTACTCCGCCACACATGGAGCGATGAAGGCGAGCCCGACTGCGGCTATTACCCGCCGGGCAAACACGGGTCTCCGCGAGGGGTTGGCCGGCGCAGGCTCTGTCATGCCACGAGTCTGGATCGCCGGGCGCCAGACGGGCTACGAACCGAAGTCTCGCATCGAATGACTTCGGTTCACCGGGAGCGGCTGTCGGGACGACCAGGCGACGGAACCGGGCTGTCCACGGTTCGATGGACACCGCCCTCCGGGTACGCGACGATCGGTGGGTGACGATGAGACGGGGTGCCCTGCCCCAGCGTGCGGCACAGGCGGCGGTGGCGGGTGTGGTGGTGCTGCTCGGCGCGCTCGGGCCGGTCGTGCTTCCCCCGACCGCCGTCGCGGATGCCCCGGGTCCGACCGTCGGGGCACTGCCGGACCGGATCGACACACCGGTGATCGGCACCCTGCACGCCACCGACCGGCCCCGGCTCGGGCCCGCCGCGTTGCTGTTCAGCGGTCAGGCGGATGGACTGACCGGTGGGGACGAGGACGGAGTGGTCGGGATCGTCGGGGCCGACTCGGACCGGTACCGGACCTTCGAGGTCGGCTTCGAGGCTCCGGTCGGTGAGCAGGTGGTGCTCTCTCCCGACGGCCGTGTGATCGCGTACCCGTTCTCCAGTGGCGAGCGGAACTGTGTCCAGCTCGTCGACCTGGGCGACGGCGAACGGGAGTGTCTGGACAGTCCGCACCGGTGGAGCGCGTTGACGGTGCCGCTGGGCTGGTCGACGGATGGCAGCCGGCTGGTCGTACGCGAGATGGTGCCGGTCGACCCGCAACGTAGTGCCTACGAGACGGTGCTGAGCATCGTCGAGGTCGGGACGCGGCGCACGTGGCGACTGGCCAGCGGGACAGGGGTGGACGGCCCGCTCTCGCACGACGGTTTCACGGTGGCGTTCGCGCCGGACCAGCGCCGTGTGGCGTACCAGATGGCGGGGGCGGTCACCGTCGCCGACCTCGACGGCCAGGTGCTCTCGTCGTTCGCGGTGGCGGCGGGCACGACGCTCGCCGGCAAGGGCGCCTGGACTCCGGACGGGAGCGCGCTGGCGGTGGTCGAGGGGGTAGACGGCGCCCGGATGCTGCGTTATCTGGACCCCGCCACCGGAGCGCCGGCCACCGGCCCGGTCCTGCCGGCGGTGCCGGGAGTGACCACGATCCGGCTGCTCGGCTGGCGCCCGAGCGGTGGCGCGATGGTGGTGGCGTACCACCCCGAGCCGGCGATGGCGGCCTCGGTTGACGACGCGACCGCGTACGACAACGTCCGTACGGTCAGGGTGCTCGCCCTGGACCCGGCCGCGACCGCACCGGTCACCCTGCTCACCGCACCGGACCAGGTGCTCGCCATCGATGTCGCGGACGACGTGGTGCACGGCGGACGGGTCCGCTCGGCCGATCCGCCGTCGGGTGTGGGGCCGTGGTTCTGGTTCTGGGCGGGTTCGGCCGGGGTAGCGCTGCTGGTTCTCATCCTGGTGCGGGTCCGGCCCCAGCCGGCGCACTGGTCCGAACGGCGGGCCAGTCGGCGGGCCGGGACGACGCCCGCTCCGAACCCTGCCGGTTGAGCGTGCGGTGAGGCCGGTCAGCGGATCGGCGGGGCATGGTGAACAATGGCCGGCGTGGAAGCCCTACGCCTCGTGTTGCTCTACGTCCACCTGATCGGTTTCGCGTTGCTGCTGGGTGGGTCGATCGCCCAGTACGTGAGCGGCGCGATCCGGATCAACCCCGCGATGCTCTGGGGTGCGGTCATCCAGCTTCTCTCCGGTCTGGGTCTCGCCGCGCCGCTGCGCGACGGTGACGAGCCGTCGCCGGCGAAGCTCCTCACCAAGCTGCTGATCGCGCTGGCGATCTTCACGATGGTCTTCTTCTCCCGCAAGCGGGACGCCGTCAACCGGGGGCACTTCCTCGGGATCATCGTGCTCACCCTGGCCAACGCGGCGGTGGCGGTCTTCTGGCGGTGAGGCTTCGCGGGGCCGCCCGGTAGCGGCCGGACGAACGTTCCCGGCTGCGCGAACGCACCCATCCGGGAACGTTCGCCCTGGTGGCGTGGCAAGCTGACTGACATGGATCGGGAGCAGGTAGCGGCCTGGGTCGCGGCGTACGAGCGGGCGTGGCGTACGGCGGGCACGGAGACGCTCGCGACGATCTTCACGGAGGACGCGAGCTACCAGCAGGGGCCGTACCTGGAGCCGGTGCACGGCCTGGCGGCACTCGCCCGGATGTGGGAAGCCCAGCGGGAGGGGCCGGACGAGGTGTTCGGCATGCTCAGTCAGGTGGTCGCGATCGACGGCGACACCGTGGTCATCCGCACGGAGGTGCGGTACGGCCTTCCGGTCACCGAGCAGTTCCGCGATCTGTGGATTCTGCGTTTCGCCGACGACGGACGTTGCCGCGCATTCGAGGAATGGCCTTTCTGGCCGCCGGGACAACACTCCGCGCTGCCCGACCGGGATTGATTCCGACTCGAACGACGAAGACTCGTCCCAGGTTGCCGACCGGATCGGCGCGGTTATGGGCGCGAGCTCGGAGAAGGAACGGAAGAGCCTCGGAATTGACTCGGAGACTCTGATCCATTGCGGACAATCCGCTCGGTGCTGCCCGCATGGATACTCGACGAGTGCCTACACGGGCACCGGACAGGTCTGTTCATTTTCGGACACTCGATGCCAGTTGCCGCCCATATCACCTATCCCCGCCACTGCGCCGACGATCGTTCCACCAGACAACGCCAATCGTTCACCGAAGCGTCGATTTACTTCGGTGATCACAAGATTGCCGCCAGGCATGATGTGCGGGACCAGCCGCGAGCGTACGACTGCCGAAAATGCGCAGCGTGCGGGCTGGCCGAACGCCGCGTCGGCGTAGAAGGAGGAAGTGTGCGAATCTCGGTTGCCCGAACAGTTGCGCTACTGGCCGCGTCCACGACGGCGCTGGCCATCGCCGCCTGCGCGCCCCCGGAGAAGGAGAGCGCGGCGTCGAACAGCGACGCGGCCAAGGCCGTCAGCGTGGCCGACCTCGGCGGGCTGGACCAGCTCGTTGCCGCGGCCAAGAAGGAGGGGCAGCTCAACGTGATCGCGCTGCCGCCGGACTGGGCCAACTACGGCGAGATCATCAAGGCGTTCACCACCAAGTACGGCATCAAGGTCAACTCGGCCCAGCCGGACGCGTCCAGCCAGGACGAGATCAACGCGGCGAACCAGCTCAAGGGTCAGGCCACCGCTCCGGACGTGTTCGACCTCGGTGGTGCGGTGGCGTCGGCGAACACCTCGCTCTTCGCCCCGTACAAGGTCGCGACCTGGGACGACATTCCGGCCGCGCTCAAGGACGCGAACGGCACCTGGGTGAACGACTACGGCGGCTACATGTCGATCGGCTACGACAGCAGCAAGGTGCCCGCCCCGCAGAGCATCGCCGACCTGCTCAAGCCCGAGTTCAAGGGCAAGGTCGCGCTCAACGGCGACCCGACCCAGGCCGGCGCGGCGTTCAGCGGCGTGGTCATGGCGGCGCTCGGCAACGGCGGCTCCGCGGACGACATCACCAAGGGTGTCGACTTCTTCGGGCAGCTCAAGAAGGCCGGCAACTTCCTGCCGGTCGACCCGACCGCGACCACCGTCGAGTCCGGCCAGACGCCGGTCGTCATCGACTGGGACTACCTGAACGTCGCCCAGGGCGCCAAGCTCCAGGGCAAGCTCGACTGGAAGACCGTCGTACCCGCGAACGCCGTGGTCGGCTCCTACTACGTGCAGGCGATCAGCAAGGACGCCCCGCACCCGGCCGCCGCGCGGCTGTGGCAGGAGTTCCTCTACTCCGACGAGGGCCAGAACCTCTGGCTCGGCGGTGGCGCGCGTCCGGTTCGGGCCGACGCGATGGCCAAGGCCGG
Source organism: Micromonospora sp. NPDC050417 (assembly GCF_044458865.1). NCBI lineage: Bacteria > Bacillati > Actinomycetota > Actinomycetes > Micromonosporales > Micromonosporaceae > Micromonospora > Micromonospora sp. NPDC050417. Next base: position 180,103 of record NZ_JBITIH010000016.1, on the reverse strand, counting down.
AACGATCGACCAGGCCGCGTACGGCAAGCTCCCCGTCACCAGCGGCGCGCCGGTGTTCCTCACCGACGCGCAGACCACGAAGGCCAAGGAGAGCCTGGCCGCGAACTGGGCGAAGGCAGTGGGCTGAGCGACGATGACCGTCGTCACTCCACACCCGGACCCCGTGGCGCCCGCGCCCGGGGTCCGGCCCGCCCCCGCCGGCCGGCGCCGGACCAGCCTGCCGGGCCGTGACCTGCTCGGCGTCGTCCCGTTCTTCGCGTTCATCGTGCTGTTCCTGGCGATCCCCACCCTGGTGGTGGTGATCGGCGCGTTCACCGGAGACAGCGGCGGCTTCACCCTCGACAACCTGTCGGCGGTCGGCACCTCCTACATCCTGGAGGCGTTCGGGCGCAGCATCCTGCTCTCCGCCGTCACCGCGCTGGTCGGCGCCGTGCTCGGCGGGCTGCTCGCGTACGCGTTGGTCACGGCGAAGCCGGACGGCCTCCTGCGCCGGGTCGTCACCTCGGCGGCCGGTGTGCTCGCCCAGTTCGGCGGCGTGACACTCGCGTTCGCGTTCCTCGCCACGATCGGGCTGAGCGGTTTTGTCACCGTGTTCCTGCGCGACCATCTCGGCGTCGACATCTACTCCCAGGGGGTGTGGCTGTTCGAGATGCCGGGCCTGCTGCTCGTCTACACCTACTTCCAGGTGCCGCTGATGGTCATCGTCTTCCTCCCCGCACTGGACGGCATCCGTCCACAGTGGCGTGAGGCGGCGGAGAGCCTCGGCGGCACCACCTGGCAGTACTGGCGGATGGTGGCGATGCCGCTGCTCGCTCCCCCGTTCCTCGGCGCGACGCTGCTGCTCTTCGCCAACGCCTTCTCGGCGTACGCCACCGCCGCGGCGCTGGTCAGCCAGGGCAGCCCGATCATCCCGCTGCAGATCCGGGGCGCACTCACCAGCGAGGTGATCCTCGGCCAGCAGAACCTGGGCAAGGCCATGGCACTCGGCATGATCGTGGTGGTCGCGCTGGTGATGTGGCTCTACGCGGTGCTACAGCGAAGGAGTTCGCGATGGCTGGGGTGACCCGACGCCGCGCCCGACGTCAGCGGGCCTTCCGCTGGACCGTCATCACCGGACTCGGCATCTTCTTCATGCTGCCGCTGCTGGCGATGCTGGAGTTCACCACGCGGGGCGCGAACGGCGCGCTGACGTTCGAGACCTGGAAACTGCTGCTGGACTGGCGACAGCTCGGCGAGACGTACCCCGACCTTTCGGCCGGTATCATCGCCTCGTTCGGGCTGGTCCTGCTCACCGTCACCCTCACCCTGCTGCTACTGGTCCCGACCGTCGTCTGGGTACGCCTGCGGTTGCCCCGGCTGCGCCGGGTGGTGGAGTTCGTCTGCCTGCTGCCGCTGACCATCCCGGCGATCGTGCTGGTGGTCGGACTCGCCCCGGTCTACGCCTGGGTGACGTACTTCCTCGGCGGCTCCTCGCTCACGCTCACCTTCGCGTACACGATCCTGGTGTTGCCGTACGCGTACCGGTCGATCGACGCCGGGCTCTCCGCTGTCGACGTACGGACGCTGGCCGAGGCGTCCCGCAGCCTCGGCGCGAGCTGGGCCACGGTGATCTGGCGGGTGGTGCTGCCGAACATCCGCTCGGCCGTGCTCTCCGCCGCGTTCCTCACCGTCGCGCTGGTCCTGGGCGAGTTCACCATCGCCTCCCTGCTCAACCGGAGCAACCTCCAGGTCGCCATCAACCTGCTCGGCAAGAGCAGCGCCACGATGTCGGTCGCGGTGTCGCTGACGGCGCTGGTGCTCGCATTCGTCCTACTGATGTTCTTGTCCCTCGTCGGCGGTCGACGCCGGACTTCCCCGAAGGAGACACGGTGACCGGTACGACCAGCGTCGCCACCGCGCCCGGCACCCGCCAGGGCGTCACGGTGCGCCTCGAGGCCCTGCACCGCCGCTTCGGCAACACCTCCGCGTTGGACGGGCTCGATCTCGAACTCGCCCCCGGGGAGATGGTCGCGCTGCTCGGCCCCTCCGGTTGCGGCAAGACCACCGCGCTGCGGGTGTTGGCCGGGTTGGAGGAGGCCGACTCGGGACGGGTGCTGGTCGACGGTGAGGACATCACGGACCGTCCGGTCAACCGGCGAGACATGGGGATGGTCTTCCAGGCGTACAGCCTCTTCCCGCACCTGACCGCGCGGGAGAACGTCGAGTTCGGGCTCCGACTGCGCGGACGTCCGGTGGCTGCCCGGCGCGAGCGGGCCGGGAACATGCTCGACCTGGTCGGCATCGGCGCTCACGCGGACAAGTACCCGCACCAGCTCTCCGGCGGGCAGCAGCAGCGGGTGGCGCTGGCCCGGGCGCTCGCCATCGAGCCCCGGGTGCTGCTGCTCGACGAGCCGCTGTCGGCGTTGGACGCCAAGGTGCGGGTCCAGCTCCGGGACGAGATCCGCCGGATTCAGATCGAGGTCGGCACCACCACCCTCTTCGTCACGCATGACCAGGAGGAGGCGCTGGCGGTGGCCGACCGGGTCGGCGTCATGCGCGGTGGGCGGCTGGAGCAGTTGGGGCCACCGGCGGAGATCTACCTGCGTCCGGCGAGTGCCTTCGTGGCCGACTTCGTCGGGCTCAGCAACCGTCTGCCGGGTCGGATCACCGCCGACAAGGTGGAGGTGCTCGGCGCGACGCTGCCGCTGGTCGAACCGGGCAGCGCGCCGTCGGACCCGAACGCGCCGGTGACCGCGCTGGTCCGCCCGGAGGCGGTCGACCTGGTGGCCGACGCGGACGGGACCGGACGCGTTCTCGCGGCGAGCTTCCTCGGCCCGATCAGCCGGGTGACCGTCGCGATGCCGGACGACACCCTGGTGGTCGCCCAGGTCTCCAGCGCCCGGCTGGCCGACTATGCCCCCGGCACGCCGGTCCGGGTGGAGTTGCACCCGGCGCCGGTGGCGCTGGCGAGCTGAGTCGGGCCGCTTCCGCCGACGGTGGGGACGCTCCGTGCCGGGGCGTCCCCACCACCCTGGTCAGCCGATGGTGATAACTACCTTGCCCCGGCCGTGCCCGGTCTCGACCTCCCGGTGCGCGTCCGCCGCCCGGTCCAGCGGAAAGGTCTCGCGGACGTGGATCCGTAGCTGGCCGCGCCGGTGCAGCTCAACGAGTTCGGCGAGGCGTTCGGCCGAGCGCAGGGCGGGTGTCACCCGGATCCCGAGCGGTTCAGCCTGGTCGTGCTCGACCAGGGTGAGGATGCGTTGCCGGTCCGGCACCAGTTCGAGTGAGACCCGCAGCGCGTCCCCGCCGGCTCCGTCCAGCGCGGCGCTGACCCCGTCCGGGGCGAACTCCAGGACCCGGTCGCGCAGGCCGTCGCCGTACGCGACCGGAATGGCACCGAGTCCGCGCAGGTAGTCGTGGTTCTCCTCGCGGCCGGTACCGATCACGGTGGCGCCCCAGAGCCGGGCCAGTTGCACCGCGACGGTGCCGACCCCGCCGGCCGCCCCGTGCACCAGCAGCAGGTCGCCCGGTCCGACGCCGAGTGCCTGGAGTGCGATGTGGGCGGTCTGGGAGCCGGCGGTGAAGCCGCCCGCGACCGTCCACGGCATCGACTCCGGCTTTCCGGTGATCTGGTCGGCCGGGATCACCAGGTACTCGGCGTAGCAACCGAGTTGACCGAAGCCGAGCACCTCGGCGCCGACCTCGACCCCGGTCACCCCGGCGCCGATCTGGTCGACGATTCCGGCGAATTCGTTGCCGGGGATGCGGGGGAACCCGGACGTCACCCCGGGCGGCGTCCAGCCGGCACGCACCGCGCAGTCGTAGGGTTGCACCCCGGCCGTCTTCAGCCGGACCCGGACCTGGCCCGTACCCGCCTGCGGGGTTTCCACCTCCAGCGTCTGGAGCACCTCCGGGCCACCGAACTCCGTCAATGCCGCGACCTTCATCGATCTGTCCCCTCGTTGTCGGAGAACACAGTCTCCAACCTCAACAAATGTTGAGGTCAACCTGAACGAGCACGCGCAATGTTGAGGTCAACCTGAATGCGCACGCGCGACGAAATTGCCCGTGTGTGTTATGAAAGGACCGGATCGCGATAGCCTCAGCGAGTGGCTGGTGAACGGCGGCGGGTCGGCACCCTTCTCTTCGACGTACTCGGCACGCTGGTCGACGAGACGGGATCCGTGGCAGACGAGGTCGGCGCGACCCTCGCCGGGGCCGGATCCGACCCGTCGCAGTCCACCCGACTGTCCCGGGAGTGGGCGCGCCGCATCAGCGAGCAACAACGCCTGGTCAACTCCGGCGAGATCGTCTGGACGTCGCAGGATCAGATCCGCCGGGCAACGATCAACGAGATCGCGGCGGAGCACGGGATACCGCTCGACCGCCCCGCACTGGAGCGGCTGGCGACGGTGGGACACCGACTGCGGCGATGGCCCGACTCGGCCACGGCCCTGGCGAGTCTCGCTGAGCGGTTCGTGACCGTGGCGCTCTCCGACGCGGATCTCTCGACACTCGCCGACCTGTCCCGCCAGGGCGGGCTGCGCTGGCACTGCGTGCTGTCGGGTGAACTCGTCCGGGCGTACAAACCGCATCCGGCGGTGTACCGGCTGGCGCTGCGGATGCTGCGCCTCGACCCCAGCCGGACGATGATGGTCGCCACCCACCCCTGGGACCTGCGAGCCGCGGCGGAGCACGGACTGATGACCGCGTACGTCGCCCGCCCCGGCGGCACCGCCCCTGACCCGACGGACCAGTTCGACATCGTCGCGTCCGACCTCGCCGACCTGGCGAGCCAGCTTCCCACCGAAGTGGACGCGGTACGGCGCTGACCTCCTGTCCCCGTGGCGGACGGCCGGGGCCGACCTCGCCTGCGACCGCACCGCCGGACGGACGCGGCGCCCGTCAGCGGTGTCCGGACATCGATCGTTGACGACAGGCTCAGGGCATGGTCTGATCGCGGTCGCGAAGATCTCTCGCCTTCTGCGATCCAGCAGGGAGGACACGTCCATGTCCACATTCCGTCGCATCGCGCTCGTGGCCGCGCTCGTCGCGACCCTGGGCTCGGTCGATGCGCTGTCGGCCACCACCGGCCGATCCAGCGCGGCAGCCAGACCGGTCGCCGAGGTGGCCGCCCTACCGACCGCTGCCGTCGCGCTCGGCGACAGCTTCGTCAGCGGCGAGGGCGCCGGCGCGTACACCTCGGTGGTCGACGTCAACGGCGTCGCCCAGGGGTTCCCTGGCTGGTCGGCGCCGAACAACAACGCGTTCTTCTGTCACCGGTCCGCGAACGCCTCGCTCCTCAAGGCGAACCTGCCGGGCATCCAGACCCGTTTCAACCTCGCCTGCTCCGGCGGACAGCCGCACGACATCGCCACCGCCTCGATCAACCGGGCCAGCGGTCGGAACGTCTCCGCCCAGCTCGACCAGCTCCGCGCGGTCGCCCAGACCAACGACATCGACCTGGTGCTGGTCGGCCTCGGGTCCAACAACAGCTCCTTCACCTTCGGCGACGTGGCCGCGACATGCGCCAACCGGTTCGTCGCGGACGCCTGGACGGGTTGGTGGGAGTTCTGGGCCTACCTCGGCGGCCCGGTCGAACAGGCGCCGTGCAGTGCCGGGGACCTGGCCACGCCGGCGCAGGTGAGCGCCGCGACGGCCGAGACGACCAACGCCGTACGACAACTGCTCACCACACTCAACCAGGTCGACCCCGACGGGCAGCACCGGATCGTCTTCCAGGACTACACCAACCCGCTCCCGTTCGACCTGGAGTCGAAGTTCCACGAGGAGGACGGGCGCGACGACAGCCGGGACAAGTTCCGTGACCTGGGCGCGGAGCGGTACGCCGGAGGCTGCCCGATCCACCGGGCCAGCCTCGCCGCCGGTCACCTCTTCTCGGGCAACCTCGGCAGCCTGGTGCAGTCGGTCGCCAACACGATGCGGACCGAGTTTCCCAGCGCCGACCTGGTGTATCTGAACGTCCAGCGGGCCTTCGACGGCGCGCGGCTCTGCGAGAGCGCGACCAGCCCGACCGGCACCCTCGCCACGCCCATCCGGCTCCAGGACGGACCGACGGGCGTGCCGCTCACCAGTCTCTCCGGCTACGACAAGATCGCCATCCAACGGATGGCGAACGCCTGTGTCTCGTACTTCCAGACCTGCCAGGAGTCGTGGCACCCGAACGCGGCCGGACACGCCGTGCTCGCGCAGTGCCTGGCGGGCGCGGCGGCCACCTCGAACCGGACTGTCGCCTGTGTGCGGTCCGGCAACGGCACGATCACCATCTCCTGAGGCAACCCGCCGGTGTCGGCGGCCCCTTGCCTCGTCGGGGGCAGGGGCCGCCGACCGTCACCGTATCCGGCCACTCCCGGCGCGCAGCGCCCGCGCACGCCGGGCCGCGTCGGCGACCAACCGTCGTAACGCCACCGGCTCCACCCCGGGACCGGGTACGACCGTCGGTAACAACGCGTCGGCCGCCAACTCCGGCAGATCCGGCGGTACGGGCGGCAGCGCCGCCACCGGCAGCGCGTACGCCTCTGCGGCGGTGACGCCGGCCGGTGCCGCGACCGGCTCCGGATCGGGCGCGGACGGCTGACGGCGCAGGTCGCCGAGGAGTTCGCTGGCGCCCCGTCCACGCAGGAGCAGCAGCACGAACGGGTCGGTGTCGATCAGCCAGGCCGCCTGGTAGCAGAGGGCCGCCGCGTGCCGGCACGGGAACTCCCAGTCCGGACAGGAGCAGTGCGGTTGCAGCTCACCGATGCCGGGCAGCAGCCGTACGTCGACATCCTGGGCCGCCTCGACCAGCTCGCGCGGCACGTCCCCGTCGAGCAGGGCGGCAAGGTGCCCGGCCTTCGCCGTGACGGCACCGACGAAGCGGTCCCACTGGCCGTCGCCGAGGCGCTCGACCTCCACCACGGTCCGGTGGGCGCCGCCGTCGTCGCCGTACACGGTGGCGGCGAGCCGGCCCGGGCTGACCGTGATCGAGCCGACGTGCCCGCCGTACGCGAACCGCCGTCCCTTGCGGAGCTGGATCGTGTCCAGCGCGGTCTCCTCCATCGCGGTCAGCCAGGCCCGCCCCCACCACGAACGGGCGAACCGGGGCACCCGGGTCATTCCTGACGGGAACGCCGGGAAGCCCAGCACCTCGTCGCCGCTCACGGTCGGTCCCGCAACGAGACCAGTTCGGCGAGTTCGTCGTCGGTCAGCTCGGTGAGCGCCGCCGCCCCGCCGGCCAGAACCGCGTCGGCCAGCCCTCGCTTCTCGGCGATGGTCTGCGCGATCACGTCCTCCACCGTGCCCTCCGCGATCAGCCGGTGCACCTGCACCGGGCGGGTCTGCCCGATCCGGTACGCCCGGTCGGTGGCCTGTTCCTCCACGGCCGGATTCCACCACCGGTCGTAGTGCACGACGTGGTCGGCGCGGGTCAGGTTGAGCCCGGTGCCGGCCGCCTTGAGCGACAGGAGGAAGATCGGGAACCCGCCGCCCTGGAACTCCTCCACCAGTTCCTCCCGCCGCTCGACCGGGGTGCCGCCGTGCAGCAGTCGGGTGCTGATCCCACGCCCGGTGAGATGGCGTTCGAGCAGTCGGGCCATGGCAACGTACTGGGTGAAGACGAGCACCGCGCCGTCCTCGGCGAGAATCGTGTCGAGGAGTTCGTCGAGAAGTTCCAGCTTTCCGGAACGGCCGGCCAGTCGGGGCTCCTCCTCGCCCAGGTACTGCGCCGGGTGGTTGCAAATCTGCTTCAGCGCGGTGAGCAGTGCCAGCACCAGTCCGCGTCGGGCCATGCCGGTGCTGCCCCGGATCTGGTGGAGTGTCTCCCGGACCACCGCCTCGTAGAGACCGGCCTGCTCCGGGGTGAGCGTCACCGGTTGGTCGGTCTCGGTCTTCGCCGGCAGCTCCGGGGCGATACCCGGATCGGTCTTGCGCCGCCGCAGCAGGAACGGGCCGACCAGCCGGGCCAAGCGGTCCAGGTCGACGCTCCCCTCCGGACGCATCCACCGCTCCCGGAAGACGGAGAGCGGGCCGAGCAGCCCCGGTGTGGTCCAGTCGAGGACCGCCCAGAGTTCGGCGAGGTTGTTCTCCACCGGCGTGCCGGTCAGTGCCACCCGGGTACGGGCCTCGATGGTCCGCAGCGCCTTCGCGGTGTCCGAGGCGGGGTTCTTCACGTGCTGGGCCTCGTCCGCGACGACCATCCCCCAGCCGTGGCCGGCGAGCCGGGCGGCATCGACCCGCATGGTCCCGTACGTGGTCAGGACGAAACCGTCTGCGCTGTCGAGATCGCGTACGGCGCCGTGAAATCGGCGTACCGGCACGCCGGGGGCGAACCGGCGGATCTCCCGTTCCCAGTTGCCGAGCAGTGAGGCCGGGCAGACCACCAGGGTCGACCCGGCGCTCTCCTGATCTCGCTGCCGGTGCAGGTGGAGCGCGATCAGGGTGACCGTCTTGCCGAGTCCCATGTCGTCGGCGAGGCAGGCACCGAGACCGAGCGAGGTCATCCGGATCAGCCACCGCAGCCCGCGTAGCTGGTAGTCGCGCAACGTCGCGGCCAACCCGTCGGGGGCCGCCACCGGCTCGGCACCGCCGTCGGGGTCGGCGACCCGCCGCCGCAGTTCCTCCAGCCAGCCGGTCGCTCCGACCGGGACCGCGCGCCCGTCGACGTCGACCGTGCCGGTAAGCGCGGCCCCGAGCGCGGCGACCGGGTGGAGTGCGGGCAGTGCGCGTTGCCGGACCCGTCGGGCGGTTTCCGGGTCGACCAGCACCCAGCGCCCCCGCAGCCGGGCGACCGGGCGATGCGCTTCGGCGAGCTGGTCCATCTCGGCGGCGGTGAGCGGGGCCCCGCCGAGCGCCACCTGCCAGTTGAACTCCAGCAGTCGGCCATCGCCGAAGAGGCCGCCGTTGCCCGCCGGTGGTTGCCGGCCGGTGCTGGCGAGTACGGCGGTGGTGCTGAGGTCGGCGGCGAGTTCCCGGGGCCAGTGCACGGCCACCCCGGCCGCCGCCAGCCGGGCGGCACCGCCGCCGAGCAGGTTGTCGATCTCGTCGTCGTCGAGCAACAGGGTGTCCGGCACCGCGTCGTCGAGCAGTCGCAGCAGGGACGGGAAGACCCGTCCGGCCCGGCGCACGGCGATTATGGTGTCGGTGCGTACGGTCTCGGAGCGGCTGATCCGTGGGCCGCTCGCGCCGGGGCGGTCCCAGAGCGTACGGGCGTCCACCAGCGAGCCCGGGTCGGCCCGGTCGGCGACCTGCAGCACCGCCCGCAGCGGTCCGATGCCGACGTCGTCCGGTTCCGCCTCGACCCGAAGCGACAGCCGTATCCCGGTGTCCACCGCGGCGATCTCCCCGGCCCAGTCGCGCAGTTCCGGCACGTGACGGGGCTCGTCGGCGGCGTACGCACCGGTGCCGTCGGGGTGGCGGGGCAGGGTGTCGGCGACCGTGTCGAGGAACGCGCGCACGAGTGTGACCGCGTCGGGTAGCCGAGGCGGGCCGGGCTCGGACAGTGGGATCGCCCGTGCGACGGCCGGCATCGCCGCGCCGAGGGCGTCGACCCGGGACCGGTCGGTCTCGTCGTACGGGCCGATCCGCCAGGCGTCGAACCCGCCCGGGGAGATGCCCGGCAGCAGCCGCCCCCGCCCGATGAGGTGGAGCGCCTCGTCGGCGGCGGCGCCCCAGAAGACCGCGCTCGGGTGCGCGTCGCCGTTGTCCCGTCGGGCCCGTACGAGCAGCGGCAGGGCGTCGCGTACGGGAAGTCGGCGTACCGCGACGGTGCGCGCGGTGACCGTGGCGGTGTCGGTCGGGTCGGGTGCGGCAACGGTCAACTCTCCCGCTGCACCCAGTGCCTGCGGCGCGCCACCAGCGCTCCAGAACGCCATCGTCGCGGCCCGGGGCGGATCGGCTGGCTCGAAGAGGACGGCACAGCGGATGAGGGGAACAGGCTCCCGCTCTCCTGTCTCGACGGAGCCGGTCGGTGCTGACCCTGCCATCCGGACCCCTTAGAATCGTACGCTGTACGGAACCGACCGTACATCGTACGGTTGACGCCTGCCAACCCGCACCGCACACGACCCCGGGGAGCGGAGATGACCACCGAGTACACCAGCGGCGGGGACCCGGCCCGCAGCATCGCCCTGCTCTGGCGGGGACCGGAGAAACCCGCGCCCCGGTCCGGGCTGACCGTCGACCGGATCGTCGACACCGCGATCGAACTGGCCGACGCCGACGGTCTGGCCGCCCTCTCCATGCGCAAGCTCGCCGAACGGCTCGGCGTCGGGGTGATGACGCTCTACACCTACGTGCCGAGCAGGGCCGAACTCGTCGACGTCATGCTCGACACCGCGCTGGGGCGGATGGCCCGCCCGGACCAGAGCACCCTCGACTGGCGCGGCCGACTCGAACAGATCGCCCGGGAGAACCTCGCCACCTACCAGCGACACCCCTGGATGATCGAAGTCGCCGTACAGCGCCCGCCGATGGGACCCCACCTCATCGCCAAGTACGACTACGAACTGCGCGCACTGACCGACATCGGCCTGACCGAGGTCGAGATGGACTCGGTCCTGACCCTGCTGCTCGGCTACGTCGCCGGGGCGGCCCGGGGCGCGGTCGAGGCGGCGCTGGTCGAGCGACGTACCGGGATGACCGACGAACAGTGGTGGGCCGTTCAGGCGCCGCTGCTGGAACAGGTCCTCGACCCCGGCAGCTACCCGGTCGCGAGCGCGGTCGGCAGTGCCGCCGGCGAGGCGAACCAGGGGACGTACGAGCCGACGCGCGCGTTCGAGTTCGGACTGGAACGGGTGCTCGACGGGATCGAGGTCTTCGTCCGGCGTACCAACCCCTCGGGCATCCACTGAACGTCGGCTATCTTGGGGCAGGATCTCGGGCCACCGACGGGTGACCGTCCAGTAACGGGCGGAGCGGCGTACGCATGACATCTGGGCCGACGCGCTCCTGGCTGCGGGCCACCGCTGGCCGCCGGTCCCGCCTTCGCCTTATCGCCATTCTCGGTGTGTTGCTGCTGGTGGCGGCGCTCGCCGGGCACACGCTCACCCGCCCCGGTCGGCACCGGGCGGCGGTCGGGACGACACCCGAGGTACGCACCTTCTGCCCCGGATCGGGCCAGGGTCCCTGCGCCCAACTCGGCGTCCTCGGCGCCGTGCTGGACGCCCGCGCCGGCCGACCCGACGGGCCGGCGGCGCAGCCACTGAGCGCGCTGCAGCTCAATCTCTGCAACAGCGGTCAGGCCGCCTGCTATCCCCAGCTCAACAAGGGGCGGGCGGTGGGCGAGGCGTTCTCGGCGATCACCGCGTTGCGTCCGCAGATCGTCACCCTGAACGAAATCTGCCGGGACGACGTGGCCGCCACGCTGTACCCGGCGATGGTGGAGAACTTCCCGGACGACCACGTGTTCTGGGCGTTCCAACCGGCCGGCGACCCGGCCGACAGCTCACAGCCCTACCGGTGCCGCAACGGCGACGAGTACGGCATCGGGATCCTCGGCCGGATCGGTGCCGGGAACTGGCACGGCGTCTCGGTGTTCAACGGGCTCTACCCGGAGCAGGGTGGACTCCCGGACGAGTTGCGGGCCTGGCTCTGCGTGGCCGCGGTCGACAACTACTACGCCTGTACGACGCACCTGACGTACGTCTCGCCGACCGTCGCGCTGGGACAGTGCCGGCGACTGCTGCAGGTCGAGGTACCCGCGATGCGGGCGGTGGTCGGGTCGGTGGCCCCGGTCGTCGTCGCCGGGGACCTCAACCTCGTCCCCGGCGGCACACCGGACGTACTGACCTGCGTCCCCGCCGGCTACCAGCAGACCGGCGACGGCGGTGTGCAACAACTGATGGCCAGCGGTGATCTCCACGTCGGGCAGACCCGGGCGTACGAGATGCGCCACACCGACCACCACGGCTGGTTCGTCAGCTTCAACCCCTGACCCTCGGGGCCTATCGACGGTCGCCCTGCCACTTGGCGAGGAAGGCCCTACCGAGGTAACCGGCGATGATCCAGGAGCCGATCGCGGGCAGCAGGCGGAACTCCACGGCGCCGACGATCATCGCCACGGTGACGCCCAGTGCCAGCGCGCCGACCACGAGGGCGACCAGGCCGAGGGCGCCGACCTGGAGCCGGTTGGGGGTGATCCGGCCGCCCGCCGCCGTCACCGGTGCGGCGGTCACGGTCTCCGGGCTCGGGATCTGGCCCGGATCGCGGGCCGGCAGGTCCACCCGGACTCCCGCCGGCACCTGCGCGTCGATGTTCACGGCGGTGGCACCCCGGTAGAGGGTCGGTTCGATCCGGACCGAGATGGCGTCGCCGCCGATGAGCTGGCGGGCACCGTCGGGCCAGGCGAGCATCGCCACGCACTGGTCGAACCGTACGGTGACCGGCTCGCCCTCCTTCGACACCAGGCTCACGCCCTCGTCCGCCACCACGAGCCGGGTCGACACGTCGCCCAGCCCCTGGTACGTCGTACCCCGCAGCGCCTCCGACGAGCCGGTGGGGGCTGCGGCGAAACCGGCCCAGTCGGCAGTCCGCCCGTACGGGGTCATCAACAGCGCCGATGCGAGCGCGACCTTGGTGACCTCGTGCACCTGCTCGACGGTGACCGCCTTCAACTCCTGGGCCACCTCGTCGCCGGACTGGGCCGGATGGTTGGTCAGCAGGTTGAACGCCGCCGCGGGCAGGCGCGCGGCGTCGGCCTCGCCCGTGGTGAGCGACTCGGTGGCCTTGGAGACCACCGCGCTCACGTCGGCCTCGTCGATCCGACCGACCCGCAGCTTCGCCAGTACGTCGACGAAGCCGCCGAGCACCGCGTCCTGCTTCTCCGGCAACGCGTCGGCGATAGCGGTGACGACGGCGAAGCCGTCCCCCCGGGGCTCGTAGTTCGTCACGGCGGTGTAGGAAAGTCCGCTCTCCTGGCGCAGGCTGCGGAAGAGTTCCCGCTCCAGCACGCCACTGAAGACCCGGGCGGTGGCGCTCCTCGGCACGACCGCGTCGAGGCCGGTGACGCCCGTCGAGCCGGAGAAGAAGGCCGGGGTGGACGGCAGCGCCGTGGAGGCGGCCGGCACCGGTTGACGCCGCCCGGACGGCAGGTCGAGGGTGAGGCCGGCCGGTATCTCGTCGCCCGCGATCCAGAGCACGGCGTTCTCCCGGGTGAAGTACCGGTCCGCCCAGTCCCGCAGGTCCGCCGCGGTCAGCCCGGACAGCCCCCACTCCGGGTAGCTGACCAGTCCGTAGTCGCGGGCACCATGCCGCCAGAGCGGCATCCCCTCGGTCGCCGAACCGTTCCGGCCGCTCCACTCCGTACGCAGAATGCTCTTCTCGGTTTCCAGCCGGTCGGTGGCGAGATCGCCCAGCGAACGGCAGACCCCGACCAGGAAGGCGGTGATGTCGGCGGCCGATCCCTGCATGTGGAAGAAGGTGATGACGCTGCCGGTGGTTCCGTTGTAGTGGTAGTCGGCGGCGCCGACCGGGAAGAGCACCAGGTGCTCCAGCAGGTGGGTGATGCCCCGGCGGGCGAGGGTCTCGTCGGCCTGGCCGACCCGGAACATCAACCCGGCGTGCATCGGTCCGGTGGTGGGGGCGATCAGCGTCGGTACGCCGTCAACCTCGGTCTGGCGAATCATCGGGTACCGCCCTTCTTGATCGCACGGTCCCGGAACTCGCCGAAGAGCTTGACCGGGTCGCCGATGTACGCCCACGGCAGCTCACTGACCAGGTGCCCGATCCCGGTGAAGAGCCGGGCGGCGGGCACGTAGTCGTCCATCATCGTGAACATGAAGGCGAAGGTGTTCTCCACCGAGACCCAGCCGACGGTTCGCTGGTACGCCGGATGCAGGACCGAGCGGGACGCCGCCTCGTGGACCTGTTCCTTGACGTCGGCCCGTTGGAAGTGACGTGCGCGTTCGTTGCCTTTGAGGGTGAGCAGCGCGTGCTCGATGTGCGCGTCCACGACCAGGACCGCGTTCGACGCTCCCTCGGGCGCCGCCAGCATCTCGGTACGGGCGAAGGCGTGCATCGCCTCCAACGAGCCGCTCCACTTCGGAGCGAGCTGCTGGAGCAGTTGCGACTGTGCCGGCAGGTGGTGTGGGTGGTGCTCGGCGAGCCGGTCGTAGCGGCGGCGGGCCTCGGACTGGCCGAGTTGCAACCCGCGTGCGGTGATCAGACGCTGGGTCCAGACGGCGGGGTCGCTCGGGTCGTACGCGGCGGCGTCGATCAGGAGCCGTTCGGCGTCGCGCAGGATCTCGCGGAAGCGGGCGAACTGCTCCCGGCTGACGTACTCGGCCCGGGCACCGGTGCGCACCTCCCAGGCATCCTCGATCAGCCGACTCGCGAGCAGCGCGGCGGCGAGGGTGTCGGCTGGGTCGGCCTTGACCCGCTCACGCAGGAACGATGCGGCGGCGGAGGTCTCCGCCCCCATCCGGATCAGCCGGGTCCGCTCGCAGGGGTCGTGTTCGGCGAGAATCGCCTGCACAGCGGCCCAGTCGCGGCCCAGCAGAGCGGCCCGGAGGTTGACTGTCTCGGGGTAGGCAACGGCCAGGTCCAGGGTCGGCGCCAGGGGCGGGGCGGTGGGCATGGCGAAGATCATAACCAGCCTCGAATCAGCCGTGGGGTCAGGCCGAGCGCCGCCGTATCCCCTGCTCACGGTCACCGTGGCGCAGTACCGGGCGTTCGGAGAATCACCGGCAGCGCGGCCAGCCGCCAGGTGCCCGGGTCGGGAATCCGCGCCTGCTGTTCCATCGCGTCGGCGAGGGCCAGGTCGGGGAAGCGACGCAGCAACCCGGTCAGCGCCACCTCGATCTGGGTCCGGGCCAGCGCGGCGCCGAGGCAGAAGTGCGGGCCGTGGGCGTACCCGAGGTGGGCCGCTCCCCCGGCGGGTCGACCGACGTCGGGCCGGTCGGGGTGCGCGAGCAACGTCTGCACCGCGGTGATGACCAGATTCGTCGGTGTCTGTCCGGCCAGGACGAGGTGCCAGACCAGGGTGATCAGCTCGGTGTCACTGAGCCGGTCGCCCGACTCGGCCTGGGCGCGGAGGAGGTCGGAGACCAGGTCGTCACCGGGCGCGCTAGCTATCCGCCGATGGTGTCGAGTTCTGCGATGGCATCGGCGGGAAGCTTCAGGTCGGCGGCGGCGACGTTCTCCCGCAGGTGGGCGATGGACGAGGTGCCGGGAATGACGACCATCGTGGGGGACCGCTCCAGCAGCCAGGCGAGTGCGACCTGCTGCTGGGTGGCGCCGACCTGGGCCGCCACGTCGACCAGGGCGTCGTGCGCGAGCGGGCTGAAGCCGCCGAGCGGGAAGAACGACACGAAGGCGATGTTCTCCGCCGCGCACCGGTCGACGAGGGCGTCATCCTGCCGGTTGGCGAGGTTGTAGAGGTTCTGCACCGTCACGACCGGCGCGATCGCCTGCGCCTCGGTGAGCTGGGCGGCTGAGACACCGCTGAGCCCGAGGTGACGGACCAGGCCCTCCCGGCGCAACTCGGCCAGGGCGCCGAACTGCTCCGCGACGGACTCGTCCGAGGTGCCCTCCGCCGAGCCGACCCGCAGGTTGACCACGTCGAGCACGTCCAGACCGAGGCGCTGGAGGTTCTCGCGTACCTGGGCCTTGAGATCGTCGGGAGCCAGCGACTGCTGCCAGGAGCCGTCCGCGCCGCGACGGGCACCGACCTTGGTGACGATGACAAGGTCGGCCGGGTACGGGTACAGGGCCTGCCGGATGAGTTCGTTGGTGATCGCCGGACCGTAGAAGTCGGCGGTGTCGATGTGGTTGACGCCCAGGTCGACCGCTTCCCGCAGCACCGCGATCGCCTGGTCCCGGTCCCTGGGAGGCCCGAATACGTGGGGTCCGGCCAGTTGCATCGCCCCGTAGCCCATCCGGGCGATGGTCAGACCATCGGCGGGGGTGAGGGCGCCTCCGGGAACGTTGTTAGCCATTTCGCCTCTTTCGGTATATTTGACGCTTTTTAGACTATCTGCTTCATTTCGACTAACCCGCGCGTTTACGACTCTGCGCCTCGCGCCCCGCCCGGCAGTGCCCCGGCGTTCCGGCATTGGCAGGACCCTCCCCGGGCCACGACGGGCAGTTCCCCGTGGCCCACCACGCCGAACCCGGGACCGACTCCGCCCGCTCACTGGCTCTGCTCGGCTCGGTCGCCGTGAGCACCCCGGAGAGCCGCCACCCGGATCGGTCACGAATGGAGAAGCGCGGATCCCCGGGCCACGGCTAGCGTGACTGGCGTACCCATGACGTCAGGAGTGACCATGACCAGCTCTTTCGCGCCAGGAATCAAGACCGTGCTGCACCCCGTCTCCGATCTCGCGACGGCCAAGAAGGTGTACGCCGCCCTGCTCGGCGTGCCGCCGCAGACGGACGAGCCCTACTACGTGGGCTTCGAGGCCGAGGGCCAGCACATCGGGCTGGTGCCGAACGGTGGACCGCAGGGCATGACCGCGCCGGTGGCCTACTGGCACGTGCCGGACATCGAGGCGAAGCTGGCCGAGGTGACCGCCGCGGGTGCCACCGTGCAGGAGCCCGCGCATGACGTGGGCGGCGGTCGCCTGGTGGCCACCGTCACCGACCCCGACGGCAACATCCTCGGGCTGCTTCAGGACCGATGATCGCCTCCCCCGTTCCCGTGCTCACCGTCGCCACCACACCGAGCACCGCGCACTGCCGCAGGAGCGGGGCCTGGCTGGTTCGCCACGCGTACCGGCTTCGACCCTTGTGCGCCGGCCACGCCGTACCGTTGGTTGCGCGTCTGTCCGCGCCACATCCGGACCTGGCGCGAGGCGAACGAGATGGACGACCGCGAGCTGATGCACGACGGCCGCTGGTTGGTCTGACGCCCCCGGGCACACGCGGTGTGCCCGGGGCCCAGCGGCCCGCCCAACAGATGGAGAGACGACAAGCATGGCCACGAGGACCGACCCGCAGTCGCCCGCGACGCACGTTGCCGACAGCCACGATCTGATCCGGGTGCAGGGCGCACGCGAGAACAACCTCAAGGACGTCAGCATCGAGATTCCGAAACGCCGACTCACGGTGTTCACCGGCGTCTCCGGCTCGGGCAAGAGTTCCCTGGTGTTCGACACGATCGCCGCGGACTCGCAGCGACTGATCAACGAGACCTACAGCACTTTCGTGCAGGGCTTCATGCCGACGCTGGCGCGTCCCGAGGTCGACGTACTCGAAGGGCTGACGACGGCGATCATCGTCGACCAGCAGCGGATGGGTGCCGATCCCCGCTCCACCGTCGGCACCGCCACCGACGCCAACGCGATGCTGCGCATTCTCTTCAGCCGACTCGGGCAGCCGCACATCGGCTCGCCGAGCGCGTTCGCCTTCAACGTCCCCTCGGTCCGGGCGAGCGGTGCGATCACGGTCGAACGCGGTGCCGGCAAGACCGTGAAACAGACCTTCAGCCGCACCGGCGGCATGTGTCCGCGCTGCGAAGGCCGGGGCGAGGTCTCCGACATCGACCTCACCCAGCTCTTCGACGATTCCAAGTCGATCGCCGAGGGCGCGCTCACCATCCCCGGCTGGAAGTCGGACAGTTGGTGGACGGTACGGATCTACGCCGAGTCGGGTTTCCTCGACCCGAACAAGCCGATCCGCACGTTCACCAAGCAGGAGATGCACGACTTCCTCTACCGGGAACCGACCAAGGTGAAGGTCGAGGGGGTGAACCTCACGTACGAGGGGCTGATCCCCAAGGTCCAGAAGTCGTTCCTCGCCAAGGACCGGGAGGCGCTGCAACCGCACATCCGGGAGTTCGTGGACCGGGCGGCCACCTTCACGACCTGTCCCGAGTGCGACGGCACCCGACTCAGCGAGGCGGCCCGGTCGTCACGCATCGGCGGGATCAACATCGCCGACGCGTGTGCGATGCAGATCAGCGACCTGGCCGAATGGGTCGGCGGCGTCGACGAGCCGACGGTGTCGCCGCTGCTCGCGACGTTGCGACACACCCTCGACTCGTTCGTGGAGATCGGGCTGGGCTACCTCTCGCTCGACCGGCCCTCGGGCACGCTGTCAGGCGGCGAGGCACAGCGGGTCAAGATGATCCGCCACCTCGGCTCCTCGCTCACCGACGTCACGTACGTCTTCGACGAGCCCACCAGCGGCCTGCACCCGCATGACGTCCAGCGGATGAACAACCTGCTGCTGCGGCTGCGGGACAAGGGCAACACGGTGCTCGTCGTGGAGCACAAGCCAGAAGTGATCGCTATCGCCGACCACGTCGTCGACCTCGGCCCCGGCGCCGGCACCGGGGGTGGCAGCGTCTGCTTCGAGGGCACCGTCGCGGGGCTGCGGGCCAGCGGCACGCTCACCGGTCACCATCTCGACGACCGAGCCGCCCTCAAAAAGACGGTACGCACGTCCACCGGCACACTGCCGGTCCGTGGCGCGACGGCGCACAACCTGCGCGACGTCGACGTCGACATCCCGCTCGGAGTGCTTGTCGTCGTCACCGGTGTAGCCGGTTCCGGCAAGACCTCGCTCGTGCACGGTTCGATCCCGGCGGGCGCGGGTGTGGTCTCGATCGACCAGGGCGCGATCCGGGGCTCGCGCCGGAGCAACCCGGCGACGTACACCGGTCTGCTCGATCCGATCCGCAAGGCGTTCGCGAAGACCAACGGGGTGAAGCCGGCGCTGTTCAGCGCCAACTCCGAGGGCGCCTGCCCCAACTGCAACGGTGCCGGTGTCGTCTACACCGACCTGGCCATGATGGCCGGAGTCGCCACCCTCTGCGAGGAGTGCGAGGGGAAGCGGTTTCAGCCGTCGGTGCTGGACTACCACCTCGGTGGCCGGGACATCAGCGAGGTGCTCGCGATGTCGGTGACCGAGGCTGAGGAGTTCTTCGGCACCGGCGAGGCGCGTACGCCCGCCGCGCACAGCATCCTCGGTCGGCTCGCCGACGTCGGGCTCGGCTACCTCAGCCTCGGCCAGCCGCTGACGACACTCTCCGGTGGTGAGCGGCAACGACTCAAGCTGGCCACGCACATGGCCGAGAAGGGCGGCGTGTACGTCCTCGACGAGCCGACGACCGGCCTGCACCTCGCCGACGTCGAGCACCTGCTCGGCCTGCTCGACCGACTCGTCGACTCCGGTAAGTCGGTCATCGTGGTGGAGCACCACCAGGCGGTCATGGCACACGCCGACTGGATCATCGACCTCGGCCCGGGTGCCGGCCACGACGGCGGTCGGATCGTCTTCGAGGGCACACCCGCCGACCTCGTCGCCGCCCGCTCCACCCTCACCGGTGAACACCTCGCCACCTACGTCCGCACCTAACCGGTAAGGGCCTTCCCGGGCTGTGGCCGTTTTCTACCCCCCTGGGGGCAGTAATCGTCCACAGCTCGGGCATGTGCCGGCGGCCGGGCCGGGGGATGATGGGCGGTGGTTCAGGAGGGAGTGTCCGATGATCGGCACGTTGCGCGCGGTGGTGCTCGACGCACCCGACATCCGGCGGCTCGCCGCGTTCTACACCGCCCTCGGCGGATGGACCGAGCAGTACGCCGACGACACATGGATCACGATGGAGACCGGGGACGGGTGGCGCGTCGCCGCCCAGCGCAGCCTCGACCACGTGGCGCCTCGGTGGCCCGATCCAGCGGGTCCGCAGCAGGCGCACCTCGACCTACGCGTGCCGGACCTCGACGCCGGTTCGGCGAAGGCGGTCGAGCTGGGCGCCAAACTGCTGCGCAGGAACGAGAACTGGTACACGCTGGTCGACCCGGCCGGGCACCCGTTCGACCTGTGCCTGTTTCCGGCGAAGCAGGAGACCACCCTCATGGGCGTGACGCTCGACTGCCCGGACGCGAAGGAGCTGAGCACGTTCTACGCGGAGCTTCTCGGCAAGCCGGTCACGTACGAGGGTGAGGGCATGGCGATGATCGGCGAGGACGGGGGGCAGCCGGTGCTGTTCCAGCAGGTCACCGACTACCACGCACCGAAGTGGCCCGACCCGGCGTACCCGCAGCAGTTCCATCTCGACGTCACGGTCGACGATGTCGACGCGGCCGAGGCGGCGGTACTCAAGCTCGGCGCCACCTCGCTCTCCTCCGGCGGCGCGGACTGGCGGGTCTACGCCGATCCGACTGGCAAGCCGTTCTGCCTCTGCTGGGACTAGGAGGGCGACGCTGTCCGGCACCGGGCACGGTGGCGGTGCAGGACCGCCTCCCGCTCTGCCGGGCTCAGCCCTGCGGGCTCAGGCCGGCCACGGCCAGCCGGAACAGCCGATCCGCGGCGGCGGCGGGGTCCGGGCGCTGCTCGGTCGCGAGGACGATGCCGACGACGAGTGTGATCAGGTCGGCGACGGTGATGCCTGTTGCTACCGTCCCGTCCTGCACGGCGCGGCGCAGCAGCGGACTTCCCGCCTCTTCCAGCATCGCCGAGCAGCCATTCTCGTAAATGTCGTCAGACCCGGCGCCGTCGTAGACCAACGCGGCTGCCAGCCCCCGGGCGGAGACGGAGTAGGTGACGACGTCGCCTAGCCATTCCAGTAGCGCGCCTCGGCTGTCGCTGCTGTCGGCCAGGCCCCGGGCGTGGGCGCACAGGGCCTCCATCTGTTTCCGGGACACGGCCTCCAGCAGCGCACGCCGGCTGGGGAAGTGTCGGCGCACGGTCGCTGAGCCAACCCCAGCGGTACGGGCGATCTGTTCCAGGGAGGCGGCGGCGCCATGGGCAGCAACCTCGGCCTCGGCTACGGCGAGGATCCGCGCGTAGTTGCGCCGGGCGTCCGCGCGCTGACCCTCGGGCATTGGCGTCATCTCCAGGATTGCTAAGTGGCGGGGTCCGCCGTATCGTACCCGGGAGTAAATGGCGGGCCCCGCCGTTTAGCGGACGAGCACCCGAGGAGCGACATGTCTGCAGATCCCGCACCCGTCCTGGTCACCGGCGCCACCGGCAGGCAGGGCGGGGCCACCGCCCGCGCCCTGCTCGCGGCGGGCGTTCCCGTCCGCGCTCTGGTACGCGACCCGGCAACCGACCGGGCCAAGGCCGTGGCGGCACTCGGCGCCGAGTTGGTCACCGGCGACCTCGACGACCGCGACTCGGTGATCCGGGCCGCCGAGGGAGCCCGTGCCGTCTTCTCCGTGCAGATGCCCCGTGCGACCACGGAGGGCTTCGATTACCCCGGGGAGGTGGCCCAGGGCGTCAACCTCGTCGAGGGTGCGAAGGCCGCCGGAGTGCCGCAGTTCGTGCACACGTCCGTCTCCGGCGCCGGCCAGCACACCGAGGCCCCCGGCTGGGCCGAGGGCCGCTGGGCGTCGATGGAACCCACCCTTGGCGCCAAGAGCGCGATCCAGGACCGGCTCCGCGCGGCCGACTTCCCCCACTGGACCCTGCTCAAGCCGGGCTTCTTCATGGAGAACTTCCTCCCCGCCATGGCGTTCCTGTTCCCGCGCGGCATCGAGGGCGGCTTGGTGAGCGTGCTGAAGCCCGAGACCCGGCTGCCCCTCGTCACGGCGCACGACATCGGCGCGGCCGCCGCCGCAGCCATCGCCGCACCGGAGCGCTTCAACAGGGTCGAACTGGAGTTGGCGAGCGACCGCTTGTCGATGACGGAGATCGCCGAGGTGCTCTCCCGCGCCCTGGGCACACACCTGTCGGCGCCGAATATGACCGTGGAGGAGGCCATCGCCGCCGGAATGCCCCCCATGGGTGCTTCGCACGAGTGGATGAACGCGGTGCCGCAGCCGGGCCTCCCGAAGGATGCCCGAGACCTCGGCATCCCGCTCACCAGCTTCGAGGAATGGGCACAGCAGCACATGCGGCCCACCGCCTGACACGGCTCCCGCCGTACCCGGAGGGCGAGCGAGGACCCAAACCGAGATCCCCTCGTACGAGCACGGCAACGCCTCCGTGTCGGCGGGAGGCGTCGGGGTGCGGGGGTGAACCGACGGGCGAAACTGTCACAGTTTCCGGGTGTGGGACGAGATCGGGAGTGCGACCTCGTCAGGCCGCCATGTGTAACGGACGTCCGGCTCATGTTCTTCATTGCGCAGGCCATCGGTGTACTCGACCGCGGTGAATCCGTGCCGCTCGTAGAACCGCCTGGCTGATCCGTTGACCTGGAAGGTCCACAGCCCCAGTCCGTCGGGTCGCTGCTGCTTGGCCAAGTCGACGAAACGGTCGCCTACACCCCGGCCGCGCCACGACGGGTCGAGGTAGAGCTGTTCGAGTTCCTCGCCATCGAGCACCAGAAGCCCGATCACGAAGCCCTCCGCGACGGCTACCCAGGTCTCGTACTGCGGCACCACCACGGAGGAAAACCATTCCCGCACCTCGTCGTCGCCGTGCGCGCGGCGCACCGTCGGCAGCGCGGCGGTGAAGGACCGCAGCCACACGTCGGCCACTTCGGCCGCATCAGCATCATCCGCACGCCGAAACACAGGCTCAGCACTGTTCACGGGGTGCGACTATCGCAGACGCGTGATTCCGACGCAGTCGGATTCGAGATGCCGAGGCGGCCTGTACGCGGCCACGGACGACCGGGCCGGGGTTGACGTAACGTCACGGTATGTGGGATATGGGGTGGTGGCGGCGGACAGCCCGGTTCCACCCTTATGCCTTTGACACCGCCGCCGCAGTGGGGCTTTTCGTCATCAGCATCGGCGAACCCCTGATCGACCCCTCCCCCGCCCGAGGCGAACTGAGCGCGGGCGAGATCGCCTTCAGCGCGCTGGTCTGCACCGCTGTGGCGCTGCGTCGACGCTGGCCACTGCCGGTCCTGGCGTTCTGTAGCGCTGCCACGGCGGCGTCGGTGGCCTTCGGCTCCGCCCGCAACCTCTCCACCTTCGCGGTGGTGATCGCGGTCTACACCGTCGCCGCGACCACCAACCGGGTCACCGCGATCCTCGCCGGTACGTTCACCGCGCTACTCCTGGTCGCCGGGGCGATCTGGTCCTCGTCGAAGGGGTCCTGGCTCGACTCGGAGAAGGTGGTGCTCGCCCTCTGGAGCGGGCTGGCCACCGCCATCGGCGACGCCGTACGCAACCACCGGGACTACATCGTCGCCGTGGAGGAGCGTGCCACCCGGGCCGAGCAGAGCCGGGAGGAGGAGGCCCGACGGCGGGTGGTCGAGGACCGGCTGCGCATCGCCCGGGACCTGCATGACGTGATGGCGCACAACATCGCGTTGATCAACGTACAGGCCGGGGTGGCAGGGCACGTGCTGCGTACCAATCCGGAAGCCGCCGAGGAGGCGTTGGGGCACGTACGCCGGGCCGGGCGGGCGGCGTTGGACGAGTTGGGCACCGTGCTGGGCGTACTGCGTCAGTCCGATGACACCGCCGCACCGACCGAGCCGACCCCCACCCTGAACCGCCTACAGGAGCTGGTCGACTCGTTCCACCGCACCGGGCTCGCGGTGCGGTGGCGCCTGGCGGGTCAGCCGTTTCCACTGCCGGCGGCGGTGGACCTCGCCGCGTACCGGGTAGTCCAGGAGTCGCTGACCAATGTGCACAAGCACGGCGGCGGGGCCGCCCAGGTGCGGCTGACGTACCGGTCGGACGACCTCACCGTCGAGGTGGAAAACGATCCGGGGCCGGGAGAACCGGCTGCCGGGCCGGTCGCCGGGACCGGACACGGGCTGCTCGGGATGCGGGAGCGGGTGACGGCGGTCGGCGGCACGCTGGAGGCGGGTCCGCTGGCCGGTGGCGGTTTCAGGGTCCGAGCCGTGCTACCGGCACGACAGGAGAAGCGATGACGATCCGGGTGCCCCCGCGACAGGAGAAGCGATGACGATCCGGGTGCTGCTCGCCGACGACCAGAACCTGATCCGGGCGGGATTCCGGGTGCTGGTCGACTCGGCTCCGGATCTTGAGGTCGTGGGTGAGGCGACCACCGGGGTCGAGGCGGTGGCGCTGGCCCGGACAACCCGGGCCGACGTGGTCCTGATGGACATCCGCATGCCGGAACTGGACGGCCTGGAGGCAACCCGACAAATCACCGAGGATGAGAGCCTGGTCGGCGTACGGGTCCTGATCCTGACCACGTTCGAGGTCGACGAGTACGTCCTCCAGGCGCTCCGGGCCGGGGCGAGCGGCTTCCTCGGCAAGGGGGTCGACCCCGCCGAACTCCTGGACGCGATCCGGGTGGTGGCTCGGGGAGACGCGTTGCTCTCCCCGGTGGCGACCAAAGGGCTGATTGCCCGGTTCCTGTCCCAGCCGGAGGATTCGGCCGCCACGGTCCCCATCCAACTCGAAACGTTGACCGAACGTGAGCGCGAGGTTCTCATGCTGGTCGCCGCCGGGCTCTCCAACGATGACATCGCCGAGCGGCTCGTGGTGTCGCCGCTAACCGCTAAAACGCACGTCAACCGGGCTATGGCGAAGCTGGGTGCACGGGACCGGGCGCAGCTCGTGGTGATCGCGTACCAGAGCGGACTAGTTCGCCCGAGCGAGCCGCCATCACGCTGAGCAACTTGTCGGCTATACCGCCATCGCAGTACGTCAGGTGTCTACGGCCGGACGACGACGCGCACCCCGAGCAGAGGCGATTGTTGTGGCCATGCGCCGCTGGTGCGGCTCAGCCCGACAAGGAGCCTTCAAGCATGATCGAAGTCAAGAACCTCGGGAAGCGGTACGGCGACAAGGTGGCGGTGCACGATCTGAGTTTCACCGTCCGGCCCGGCATCGTCACCGGCTTCCTGGGCCCGAATGGTGCCGGCAAGTCGACAACCATGCGGATGATCGTCGGTCTGGACGCACCCACCTCCGGCAGCGTCACCGTAAACGGCCGTCGGTACGCCGACCACGCCGCGCCGCTGCACGAGATCGGCGCGCTGCTGGAGGCGAAGGCCGTACACACCGGGAGATCGGCGTACCACCACCTGCTGGCGCTCGCCGCCACCACCGGAATCTCCCGTCGCCGGGTGAACGAGGTGATCGACCTCGTCGGCCTCCGCGAGGTCGCCCGCAAGCGCGCGGGTGGTTTCTCGCTCGGCATGGGGCAGCGCCTCGGCATCGCCTCGGCGCTGCTTGGCGACCCGCAGACGGTGCTGCTCGACGAGCCGGTCAACGGGTTGGACCCGGAAGGGGTGCGGTGGATCCGCAACCTGCTCAAGGGGCTGGCCGCCGAGGGTCGTACCGTCTTCATCTCCTCGCACCTGATGAGCGAGATGGCGTTGACCGCCGAGCATCTGGTGGTGGTCGGCCGGGGCCGGTTGATCGCGGACGTGCCGATGGACGGTTTCTGCGGACTCGCCTCCGCCAACAGTGTCCGGGTCCGCTCGCCCCAGTCGCACCAGCTCAGCGAGTTGCTCGCCGGTCCGGCCGTGACGATCAGCAGTTGTGAGCGCGGGGTGCTGGAGGTCTGCGGGCTCACCACCGAGCAGATCGGCGACCGGGCCGCGCGCGCTGGCCTCACCCTGCACGAACTCTCCCTCCAGCAGGCATCGCTGGAGGAAGCCTTCATGGAGCTGACCCACGACTCGGTCGAGTACACCGCGACCACCCCGAAGCAGCCCGTACTCGCCGGAAAGGCGGTCTGATGACCAGCACGGCTCTCGAACCCCGCTTGCTGACCGACGCACCGCCCGTGCCGGTCGCGCACCGCCGCCGGACCGGACGGGTCACCCTCGCCCGCGTGATCCACTCCGAATGGATCAAGATCAGGTCACTGCGGTCGACGATGGTCAGCCTCTTTGCCACGTTCGGTGTGGTGGTCGCGCTCGGCCTGCTCTTCGCCGCCGTCGCCTCCGGCCACGTCGGCGGCGAGTCGATCGGGCTCGGTGCCGGTGGGACCAGCGATCCGGTCAGCGCCAGCCTCGGCGGCGTACAACTCGCGCAACTGGTGATCGGGGTGATCGGGGTGCTCCTGGTCGCCGGCGAGTACTCCACCGGAATGATCCGGACCACGCTGGCCGCGGTGCCGAAGCGGCTGCCGGTGCTCTGGGGCAAGACCATCGTCTTCGGTGCGGTCACACTGGCTCTGATGCTGGTCGGCACGCTCGCGGCCTTCTTCGGCGGCCAGCAGATCATGGGTACGCACGGCGTCAGCCTCTTCGACCCGGGAGTGCTCCGGGCGGTGATCGGGGCAGCCGTCTACCTGACCGGTGTCGGCCTGCTCGGCCTGACCCTCGCCGCGCTGTTGCGCGGCACTGCCGCAGCCATCGCCGCGCTCTTCGGTGCCATGCTGGTCGTACCGGGACTCTTCCCTCTCCTGCCGAGCAGTTGGAACGACACGGTCGGACCGTACCTGCCGTCGCACGCCGGGGAGTCGTTCATGTCCGTCACCCCGAGCGCCGGCATGCTCGGTCCGTGGGCCGGGCTGGCGGTCTTCGCCGGTTACCTGGTGGCCGCGCTCGCCGCGGCGGCGGTCATGCTCAAGCGCCGCGACGCGTAACCGGTCCCCCGCTGACCGTCCGCCCATACGGCGACCCGAAGATTTCCTGAACCTCCCCGAACACCGCCTGCCACGATCGTCTCCGACGTGGCAGGCGGTGTTTTTCGCGTTCCCAGGACTTCACCCACCCGCTGAGCCGGGGCGCCACTCGACCCGGCCGGCTGCCCGAGCAGGGGCCGGTCGGGTGGACGTACGCGATGGCGGCCGGACCGGCGCGGCGGCTGCGAAACCCGGTCAGGCCAAGCGGATCCGGCGCCTGAGCTGGTGCGTCCCGGGCGCTTGGATGTGAACGCTAACAGCCTGTCCGCTCGATGTCTATGCCCTCGCGATGATCTCTGGTCCACTCTGGATCGGTGTCAAATCACAGATCGGTCGCGGTCGAAGGAAACCCTTGACGGCCACGATGAGAGCGTTAACACTACCGAAACGCAAGGGCCACACAGCGGCCCCAAACAGCACCTGCGGTCGACCGACATCGGTCGGCGATCGATCAGTGGACGGTTGGTTCCGGGTGGAGACACCCGCCCCGACCTGCCCCATGCGACACGACCAAACGGCTCAGCGGGGCCGGGGACGCGGGACACCAGGCGGCGGATGTCCCCTCGACGCCACCCCACGACACGTTCCAGACGGGTGAGGAGAAAGCGGTGTTCAGAAGGATCTCCGCAGCGGCAATGGGTGGCCTGCTCCTGGTCGCCTCGCTGACCGCGTGCGGCGGCGACAGCGGTGCCGGAGGCGGCTCCGACGACACGATCACCATGGGATTCGCGCAGGTGGGCGCCGAAAGCGGCTGGCGTACCGCCAACACGAAGTCCATCC
Organism: Micromonospora sp. NPDC050417; assembly: GCF_044458865.1. Taxonomy (NCBI): domain Bacteria; kingdom Bacillati; phylum Actinomycetota; class Actinomycetes; order Micromonosporales; family Micromonosporaceae; genus Micromonospora; species Micromonospora sp. NPDC050417. Next base: position 152,959 of record NZ_JBITIH010000016.1, on the reverse strand, counting down.
AGGAGGCTGCCGAGGCGGCCGGCATCGAACTCAAGTTCTCCGACGCGCAGCAGAAGCAGGAAAACCAGATCAAGGCGATCCGCAGCTACATCACCCAGCGGGTGGACGTGATCGCCTTCTCCCCCGTGGTGGAGTCCGGCTGGGACACCGTGCTCAAAGAGGCCAAGGACGCGGGCATCCCGGTCATCCTCACCGACCGCGCGGTGGACTCATCGGACACCTCGCTCTACAAGACCTTCATCGGCTCGGACTTCATCATCGAGGGCGAGCGGGCCGGCGAGTGGCTGAAGAAGGAGTACGAGGGCAAGACCGACACGGTCAACATCGTCGAACTCCAGGGCACCACCGGCGCCGCTCCGGCGAACGACCGCAAGGAGGGCTTCGCCAAGGTCATCGGCGCCGAGCCGAAGTTCAAGGTGATCGCCTCCCAGACCGGCGACTTCACCCGCGCCAAGGGCAAGGAGGTCATGGACGCCTTCCTGAAGGCACACCCGAAGATCGACGTGCTCTACGCGCACAACGACGACATGGGACTGGGTGCGATCGAGGCGATCGAGGCAGCCGGCAAGAAGCCCGGCGTCGACATCAAGATCGTGACGGTCGACGCGGTGAAGGACGGCATGCAGGCCCTCGCCGACGGAAAGATCAACTACATCGTGGAGTGCAGCCCGCTGCTCGGCCCACAACTGATGGACCTGGCCAAGAAGGTCGTCGCCGGTGAGGCCGTGCAACAGCGGGTGCTCACCGAGGAGACCACCTTCACCCAGGAGCAGGCCAAGGCGGCGCTGCCGAACCGCAAGTACTGAACGACGCGGCAGACGGCTCACCGGTCGCCCCGGCGCACACCGCCGGGGCGACCCCGCCCACCGCACGGGAGAAGGGCTTCAGCCATGGCAACAGGCCGGGCGATCCTCACGATGACCGGCATCGGCAAACACTTCCCAGGGGTCGTCGCCCTGGACCACGTCGACTTCCGCCTCTTTCCGGGCGAGGTACACGCCCTGATGGGCGAGAACGGTGCCGGCAAGTCCACGTTGATCAAAGTGTTGACCGGTGTCTACCAGCACGACCACGGCCACATCGAACTCGACGGTGGTCCGGTCGGGTTCACCGGCCCGCTCGCCGCCCAACAGGCCGGGATCAGCACCGTCTACCAGGAGATCAACCTCTGCGCCAACCTCTCCGTGGCGGAGAACATGTTCATCGGACGCGAACCCCGGCGCTTCGGACACATCCGCTGGTCGGAGCTGCGTCGCCGGGCCGCCGACCGACTCCGCCGGCTCGATCTCGACATCGACGTGTCGAGTCCGCTCGGTGCCCACTCGCTCGCCATCCAGCAGATGGTCGCGATCGCGCGGGCGATCGACATCTCCGCCAAGGTGCTCATCCTCGACGAACCCACCTCCAGCCTGGACGCCGCCGAAGTCGCGCAGTTGTTCCGGGTGATGCGACAGCTCAAGGAGGAGGGCATGGCGATCATCTTCGTCACCCACTTCCTCGACCAGGTCTACGAGATATCCGACCGGATCACGGTGCTGCGCAATGGTCGACTCATCGGCGAATACCGCACCACCGAGCTGAGCCAACTCGACCTGGTCGGCAAGATGATCGGCGGCGAACTGGCCGTACTCGAACAGCTCGACGAGCAGCCCAAGCCCTCGGTTGCCGCGATCGAACAGGGCGCCCCGGTGGTGCAGGCCCGAGGGCTGGGACGCGCCGGCTCGATCGAGCCGTACCACCTCGCCATCCACCAGGGTGAGGTGGTCGGGCTGGCCGGGCTGCTCGGCTCCGGACGCACCGAAGCGGCCCGGCTGCTGTTCGGAGCCGACCGCGCCGACCAGGGAGAACTCCTCGTCGACGGCAAGCCGGTCGTGCTCAGCGGCCCCCACACCGCGACGACACACCACATCGGATTCTGCTCCGAGAACCGCCGGACCGAGGGCCTGGTGGAAGATCTCACCGTACGGGAGAACATCGTGCTCGCCCTACAGGCAAGCCGCGGCTGGTCCCGCCCCATCCCCCGCCGTCGCCAGGACGAACTGGTCGACCGGTACGTCCAGGCGCTGCGGATCCGACCCGCCGACCCGGAACTACCGGTACGCGCCCTCAGCGGCGGCAACCAGCAGAAAGTGCTGCTCGCCCGCTGGCTGATCACCGAGCCCCGGCTGCTGATCCTGGACGAACCGACCCGGGGCATCGACGTCGGCGCCAAGGCCGAGATTCAACGCCTCGTCGTCGAACTCGCCGACGGTGGCATGGCGGTCCTCTTCATCTCCGCCGAACTCGAAGAGGTGCTCCGGCTCAGCCACAAGGTCGCGGTGTTCCGGGACCGGCGACTGGTCACCGAACTGGAGAACACCGGCGACCTCGACGCCGATCGGGTGATGGCGGTCATCGCGGACGGAGGCCCGGCGTGACGAACCTGCTGCGACACCGCCTCTTCTGGCCGTTGGCCATCCTCGCCGTACTGCTGCTGGGCAACCTCGTCTTCACTCCGGGCTTCTTCTCCGTCCAACTCCGCGACGGCCACCTCTACGGCAGCCTGATCGACATCCTGCGGCTCAGCGCACCCCTGGTGCTGGTCGCGCTCGGCATGACGGTGGTCATCGCCACCGGAGGCATCGACCTCTCCGTCGGCGCGGTCGTGGCGATCGCCGGAGCCCTGGCCTGCCTGCGGATCAGCGAACAGGACAACCAGCAGAGCGTGGCGGTGGTCCTCGCCGCCGTCGGGCTGGCGCTGCTCGGGTCGCTCCTGCTCGGACTCTGGAACGGCTTCCTGGTCGCCGCCGTCGGCATCCAGCCGATCATCGCGACGCTGATCCTGATGGTGGCCGGTCGGGGCATCGCCCAGCTCATCACCGACGGACAGATCATCACCATCAACTCGGACCCGTACCGGCTCATCGGCGCCGGGTACTGGCTCACCTTCCCGTTCTCGGTGCTGATCGCCGTGGCGGTGACGGCGATCGCGGTGACGCTCACCCGGCGTACCGCCCTGGGCCTGCTGATCGAGGCGGTCGGCGGGAACCCCCGGGCGAGCCGGCTCGCCGGCATCAGGTCGCGCCGACTGATCGTGAGCGCGTACGTCTTCTGCGGGCTCTGCGCCGGAGTCGCCGGCCTCATGATCAGTTCGAACGTCTCCAGCGCCGACGGCAACAACGCCGGGCTGCTGATCGAACTCGACGCGATCCTCGCCGTGGTCATCGGCGGCACCGCACTGTCCGGAGGCCGGTTCTCCATCGCCGGCACGGTGCTCGGTGCGGTCATCATCAAGACCCTCGACACCACGATCTACACCATCGGCATCACCCCCGAGACCACCCTGCTGTTCAAGGCGGTCGTGGTGATCGTCCTCTGCCTTGCCCAGTCGCCCGCCTTCCGGAACCGGGTGTTCGCCCGGCGCCGGCACCCCGAACCGCCCGCGCCCACCGCGCCGGCAGCGAAGCTGGAGGTCCCGGCATGATCGACCTCGGCGACACGAAGACAGGTACGCGCACCACCGGTGCCGCCCTGCCCCGCCTGCTCGACGCCCGTCGGCGTTACCTGCCGGTGCTGGCGACGCTCGCCCTGCTGGCCCTGATGTACGGCCTCGGCGCGGTCAACTACGAGGGCTTCTCCGACACCCAGGTGCTGCTGAACGTCCTCATCGACAACGCGTTCCTGCTGGTGGTCGCGGTCGGCATGACGTTCGTGATCCTCACCGGCGGGATCGACCTGTCGGTCGGGGCGGTGGTGGCGCTGACCACCATGATCTCGGCCTCCCTGCTCGAACAGCGGGGCTGGCCGCCGGGGGTGGTGCTTCCCCTGGTGCTGCTGATCGGCGCCGCCTTCGGCTTCGCCATGGGGTGTGTCATCCACTTCTTCGAGATCCAGCCGTTCATCGCCACGCTCGCCGGTATGTTCCTGGCCCGCGGTCTCTGCTACGTGATCAGCACCGACTCGATCCCGATCACCGACGGGTTCTGGACCACGATGGCGCAGAGCAAACTCCGCGCCGGTGGGTTCTTCGTCTCGACCAGTGTGCTGATCGCGCTGGTCGTGGTGCTCGGCGCGGCGTACGTGTTGGCGTACACCCGGCTCGGGCGCGACGTCTACGCGGTCGGCGGCAGCCCGCAGTCGGCGCTACTGATGGGGTTGCCGGTGGGGCGTACCCGAATCGCGGTCTACACCATCAGCGGGTTCTGCTCGGCGCTCGGCGGCGTACTGCTCAGCTTCTACATGCTCTCCGGTTACGGACTGCACGCCACCGGCCTCGAACTCGACGCGATCGCCGCGGTGGTGATCGGCGGCACTCTGCTCACCGGCGGCTCGGGCTACCTGTTCGGCACGGTGCTGGGCGTACTGGTGCTGGGTCTGATCCAGACGATCATCACCTTCCAGGGCAACCTGAGTTCCTGGTGGACGAAGATCGTCATCGGCGTCCTGCTGGCGGCCTTCATCCTGCTGCAACGCGCGGTCTCCCGGCGTGCGCCGTAACCGGCCCGGGAGGCGGGAGTGGTGACACCGGGAAACGGGCGTCCGGCCGTCATGGCGGACGTCGCCCGCCTCGCCGGGGTGTCGCACCAGACCGTGTCCCGGGTGCTCAACAACCACCCGAACGTACGCCCGGAGACCCGGGACCGGGTGCTGGTGGCGATCTCCGAGCTGAACTACCGACGCAACGCCCTGGCGCGTGGCCTGGTCCGGCGCCGGTCGCGGGTGCTGGGCGTGGTCAGCTTCGACACCACCCTCTTCGGCCCGGCCTCCACCCTGTACGGGATCGAGCGGGCCGCTCGGGCGGCCGGTTACTGGGTCAGCATCGCCACCCTGGAACGAATCGACCGCGCGGGTGTGCTCGCCGCCGTGGACGCGCTCGCGGAACAGTCGGTGGAGGGGGTCATCATCATCGCCCCGCAACTGGAGGCGGCCGGCGCGCTGTACAGCCTGCCGGCCGGGCTGCCGGCGGTGGCGGTGGACGCCGGCAGCCCGGACGGCGGCGCCCCGGTCGTCGGCATCGACCAGGTCGCCGGCGCGCGACTCGCGGTGGAGCATCTGCTGGCGCTCGGACACCGCACGGTGTGGCACATCGCCGGTCCACCGGACTGGTTGGAGGCCCGGGACCGGGTCGAGGGGTGGCGTGGCGCGCTACACGACGCGGGCCGGCCGGTGCCGGCGACGATAAGGGGCGACTGGAGTGCCCGTTCCGGCTACGCCGCCGGGCAGGCGTTGGCCCGGCAGGCCGACGTGAGTGCCGTCTTCGCCGCCAACGACCAGATGGCACTCGGCCTGCTCCGGGCCCTGCACGAGCGGGGCGTACGGGTGCCCGGGGAGATCAGTGTGGTGGGCTTTGACGACATCCCCGAGGCGGAGTTCCTCATCCCGCCGCTGACCACCGTACGACAGGACTTCGATGAGGTGGGGCGCCGGAGCATGGCGGCCCTGCTCCGCCTGCTGGAAGCGGTCGACGGTCCGGACACCGTGTCGGAGGTGGCCGCGGTGGCGCCGACGCTGATCGAGCGGGGTAGCACCGCGCCGCCGACGCGTTGACGTCCACTGAGGACGGCCTTTTTGGACGACCGTTTGAACTTTTGGTCAGGTGCACGAAAGCATTAGGGCTCGACACGTAACTTTCGCTTTACATGACCGTCATGAATGCCTAGTCTTCGATGCCAAGGGTCGCCGGACGCGGGGGTGGCGCGGATGACGGACGCTCGGTCGACGGAGCACCACGAGCCCCCGGACCAGGTCCTGCTGCGAATGCAGGGGATCACCAAACGGTTTTTCGGAGTGACCGTACTCGATCGTGTCGACCTGGACTGCCGCCAAGGAGAGATCCACGCGGTGATGGGCGAGAACGGCGCAGGCAAGTCGACACTGATGAAAATCCTGGTTGGCGCGTACCAGCCGGACGGCGGCCGGATTTCGATCGAGGGCACCGAGGTCCGGTTCGGCCATCCCCGACAGGCCCTGGACGAGGGCGTCAGCATCGTGCACCAGGAACTCAACCTGTTGCCCGAACGGACCGTGGCGGAGAACATCTGGCTGGGCCGGGAGCCACGCCGACGCTTTGGCGTCGACCGCCGCGCGATGGAGGCCGCCGCCACCGGACTGCTCGCCAGCCTCGGCGCAGCCGACGTCATCGCCCCCCGCGCCACGGTCGGACAGCTACCGGTGGCACAGCAGCAACTCGTCGAGATCGCCAAGGCGCTCTCCTTCGAGCCCCGGATCCTGGTGCTCGACGAGCCCACCGCCGCGCTCTCCCCACACGAGGTCGACGCGCTCTTCACCCGGGTCCGCCGACTGCGGGACAACGGGTTGACCGTGCTCTACATCTCGCACCGGCTCAAGGAGATCTTCGAGCTGACCGACCGCATCACCGTACTCAAGGACGGTCGACGGGTCGCCACGGTCGAGACCGCGCGGGTCGAGCCACGGCAACTCGTACGGCTCATGGTCGGCCGGGAACTCGACCACTACTTCCCGCCCCGGGCCACCGCCGAGCAGATCGGTCCGGTCCGGCTGGCGCTGCGCGGCGGGTCAGCCGGACCACTGCACGACCTCGACCTGGAACTGCGGGCCGGCGAGATCGTGGGCCTCGCCGGACTGGCCGGTTCGGGCCGCACCGAGCTGGCCAAGCTGCTCTTCGGCGCGACCCGGCTGACGGCCGGCACGCTGACCGTGGACGGTCGGCAGCGCCGGCTCCGCTCTCCCCGCCAGGCGATCCGGTGCGGCATCGGCCTGCTCACCGAGGATCGCAAGTCCGAGGGGCTGGTGCTGCCGCTCTCCGTACGCGACAACAGTCTGCTCGCCGTCCGGGCCATGGGTTCGGCCGGCGGACGTGGTAGGGCCGCCCGCGCCACGGTGCGGGTCAGGGACCTGCTGGACCGGGTGCAGTTACGCGGCGGCACGCCGCACCGGGAGGTGCGCTATCTCTCCGGTGGCAACCAGCAGAAGGTGGTACTGGCCAAGTGGCTCGGCACCGGCGCGACCGTCCTGATCTTCGACGAGCCGACCCGGGGGATCGACGTCGGCGCCAAGGCGAGCATCCACGAGCTGATGCGCGAACTCGCCGCCGAGGGCGTGGCGATCCTGATGATCTCCTCCGAACTGCCGGAGGTGATCGGGATGGCCGACCGGATCCTGGTGATGCGCCAGGGCACCATCGCCGGCACGCTGCCGGCCGGCGCCAGCGAAGCCGACATCATGCTGCTGGCGACCGGTGAGGCCGACCCGACCGGTGCCGCCGACGCCGCACGGATCGCGGCTACGACGGGCACGAGGATCGCGGCCGTGACGGGCGTCCGGACCTCACCCGAGGACGGTACGACGGAAGGTGTCGCCCGATGACCGCGCGGACCCTCTCCCCCACGCTCGACCGGACCGGTCCGCTGCTGCGGGGCGGCTTCGCCAGCGCCCCGGTCTGGTTCGTCCTCGGCGGGGTCTTCGCCGTCGCCTGGCTGCTGGTCGAACTCGACGGCGGCGCGTTCATGACGGTCAGCAACCTCCAGAACCTGGCCGTCCGGTCGGTGGCGCTCGGACTGGTCGCGGTCGGCCAGACCATCGTCCTGATCGGCGGCTCGCTGGACCTGTCGGTGGCGTACACCGTCGGCATGACCGCGGTCGTCGCCTCCTTCGTGATGCAGGGCGACCCGGACCGGATGCTGCTCGGGGTGCTGGTCACACTCGCCCTCGGCATCGTGATCGGCCTGGTCAACGGGCTGGTCATCACCGGGCTGAGAGTGAACGCGTTCATCGCCACCCTGGGCACCTCGCTGGTGATCAGCGGGGTCCTCAACGCGCTCTTCACCAACTTCAGCGGCTCCGTCCCGCGTGCCTTCCAGGGCCTGGGCTACAACGCGGTCGGCCCGGTGCCGGTGTCGGTGATCCTGCTGCTCGCGGTCGTCGGCTGCGCCTGGTGGGTGCTACGACACACCCGGTTCGGATACCACCTCTACGCGGTCGGCGGCAGCGAGGAGGTGGCCCGGCTCTCCGGGGTCCGGTCCGCCCGGGTCATCGTCACCGCACACGTCCTGTGCAGCGTCACCGCCGTACTGACGGGGCTGTTCCTGGTCAGCCGGCTGCGCTCGGGCGCTCCGTGGGTCGGCACCGACGGCGGCTACGACCTGGAGTCGATCGCCGCGGCGGTGGTCGGCGGTACGGCACTCGCCGGTGGTCGGGGTACGGTCGCCGGCACCCTCGCCGGGGTGCTGATCCTGGCCGTCATCGACCAGGTGTTCAACCAGTACGAGGTGAACGCCTTCCTCAAGACCCTCATCCGGGGCGTGATCATCGTCGGGGCGGTGGCGCTCTACGCGAGGCGCACCCGGCGGGACGAGGCGGGGCTGTGACCGTCACCGAGGAAGCGACGCGGGACGTACCGGCGGGTGGCACGGCCGGACGGCGGGCCTGGACCGCACTGCGGGCCGTACCGCCGATCTGGGTCATCCTGCTCGTGGTGATCGCGGTGCTGGCCTGGCGCAACCCGGTCTTCGTCGAGCCCGATCCGTTCGCCAACTTCCTGCGCCGATCGGCACCGCTGGCGATCCTCGCCGCCGGCCAGGTCTACGTGATCATCGCCGGGGAGTTCGACCTCTCCGTCGGCGCGTTGGTGACCGCGGTGGTGGTGGTCGCCGCGCGGCTCTCCGACGGCGAGCCCGGCCACACCTGGTGGCTGCTCCTGCTGCTACTCGCCGGAGGTGCCCTGGTCGGGCTGGTCAACGGCCTGGTCACCACCCGCCTGCGGGTGCCCTCGTTCATCGCCACACTGGGCATGTTGCTGGTGTTGAACGGGGCGGTCTTCCTCTGGTCCGGCGGCGCACCGCGCGGTTCCCTCGCCGACAACTTCCGGGAACTCGGCCGGCGGGGCGTCGAAGGGGTGTTCGGCCTGACCATGCTGCCGTACGCGGTGCTGATCCTGGTCGCGGTCGGGGTCGGACTCTGGTGGTTGCTCAGCCACAGCCGCTTCGGCCACCAGGTGTACGCCGCCGGTGGCAACCAGCGTGCCGCCGCGCTTTCCGGTGTGGACGTACGCCGGGTCCGTACCACCGCGTTCGTCATCTCCGCGCTCTGCGCGGTGGTAGCCGGCGTCCTGCTCGGCGGCGCCACGGGTGTGACCGCCGAGGCGGGTGTCGGGTACGAGTTCCAGGCCATCGCCGCCGTCGTGCTCGGCGGCGCGGTGCTCGGCGGGGGCCGGGGCAGCGTCGGTGCGGCGATCGCCGGTGCGCTCACGCTCCAGGCCCTCTTCTCACTACTCAACCAGTTCGGCCTTGCCCAGTCGCTCCGGCAGGTGGTGCAGGGCGTGATCATTATCGGCGCCGCCGCGTACGCGGCACGCAGAATGCGCCGCTCGGGCTGACCATCGGCGGGTCAGAGCCATTCCACCGCTCACGGAAGCTCCACGCATTTCCCTGAACCGGAAGGAGAAAGGCCCGATGCGTTCCCCCACCACACTGCGCCGTCTCGCGCTCGGCGCGGCGGCGGTGCTGGCCCTCGCCGGCTGCAACTCCACCGCCCCCGACGACGGGGAGGGCGACGGCGGTCCGGCCGGCAGCGGCACCGGTGCCCAGTCGTCCTTCTTCGTCCAGGCCGACTACGACGAGCAGGTCAAGCAACGCGAGATGAGTCCCACCGGCCCGGCTGACTCGCCCTGGTTGCAGGCGATCGCCCCGCAGATGATCGACACGGCGAAGTTCACCAAGCCCGGTCCGCACAACATCTGCTTCTCCAACGCCGCCGTGAACAACCCGTGGCGGCAGGTCGGCTGGACCACCATGCAGGCCGAGGCGAAGCTCCACCCGGGGGTCACGCTCACCGCGGTCGACGCCGAGGGCAAGGACGAGAAGCAGATCAGCGACATCGAAGGGCTGATCGCCGGCAACAAGTGCAGCGCGTTGATCGTCTCGCCGAACACCACGAAGGCACTCACCCCGGCGGTGGAGAAGGCGTGCACGGCCGGCCTGCCGGTGGTGGTCTTCGACCGGGGTGTGGAGACCGAGTGCGCCACCACCTTCATCCACCCGATCGGTGGCTACGCCTTCGGTGCGACCGCCGCCGAGTTCCTGGTGGATAAGGTCAAGAAGGGCGGCAAGATCCTCGCTCTGCGCATCCTGCCCGGCGTGGACGTGTTGGAGACCCGCTGGTCGGCGGCGAAGGTGATCTTCGACCAGGCCGGCGCCAACGTGGTCGGGGTCGAGTTCACCGACGGTGACGCGGCCAAGGTCAAGACGATCGTCAACGACTACATCGAACGGTTCGGCTCGATCGACGGGGTCTGGATGGACGCCGGAGCCACCTCGGTCGCGGCGATCGAGGCGTTCGAGGACGCCGGCGCGGAGATTCCGCCGATCAACGGCGAGGACCAGCAGGACTTCCTGAAGGTCTGGCAGGAGAAGAAACTGACCGCGATCGCGGCCACGTACCCCACGTACCAGTGGCGTACGCCAGTCATCGCGGCGGTGGACATCCTCGCCGGCAAGCAGGTGCCGAAGGAGTGGGTGCTGCCGCAGCCGACCATCACCGACGCCAACCTGGCGCAGTACGTGCTGCCGGACATGCCGCCGCTGCACTACGCGCTCTGTGGCTGCGAGAAGATGCCCGGCTTCCCCGGGGTCTGGGGCGGTAAGTAGCTGATCCTCCGGGGCCGGTGGTTGCCGCCGCCGGCCCCGGACCTGCGGAAGGAGCGAGCGTGTACGGCATCGGCGCCAACACCTGGATCTGGGTCTCCCCGCTCACCGACGACCGGCTCGCGGCGCTCGCCCCACGCATCGCCGGTTGGGGGTTCGACGCGATCGAGTTGCCGATCGAGTCGGAAGGTGACTGGGACCCGGGGCGTACCGAGGAGTTGCTTTCCTCGCTCGGTCTCGCTGCCACCACCTGCGCGGTCATGCCACCGGGCCGGGATCTGGTGACCGACGACCCGGACGTGGCCGAGACGACCGCCGACTATCTGCGGGCCTGTGTCCGGGCGGCGGCCCGGATCGGGGCCCGGGTGGTCGCCGGTCCGGTCTACGCCCCGGTCGGCCGGACCTGGCCGCTCGACCCGGCCGGTCGTCGTCTGACGATCGGGCGGCTGGTCGAGCGGCTGCGTCCGCTGGCTGACTACGCGGCGTCGCAGCAGGTGACGCTCGCTCTGGAGCCGCTGAACAGGTTCGAGACGAGCCTGGTGAACACGGTCGAGCAGGGGTTGGAGGTGGTGGAGGCGGTGCAGAGCCCGGGCCTCGGCCTGGCGCTGGACACGTTCCACCTCAATATCGAGGAGCGCGACCTGCCAGCCGCACTGCGGGCCGCCGGCCGGTGGTTGGCGCACATGCAGGTCTGCGCGAACGATCGGGGCGCACCCGGAGCGGACCATCTCGACTGGCCGGGCATCGTCGCCGCGTTGGCCGACGTCGGGTACGCCGGACCGCTCTGCATCGAGTCGTTCACCTCGGAGAACCGTACGATCGCGACGGCGGCGGCGATCTGGCGTCCGCTGGCGCCCAGCCAGGACGAGCTGGCCACGGCAGGGCTCGCCTTCCTGCGGGCACTGCTCGCCGGAAGGGAGACACCGGCAGCGGCGGGGCGCTGATCCGGAGCGTCCGGTGGGCCCGGCGTCTTGTCGCGCCGGGCGGGTGATGGCCGCCCATACCGCCTCTCATTGGCGGAAATTAAGACATTGACATCAGTCGATTCTTAGGGTCAGCCTGGAACCGCGAGACGAATGCGCGGGGGAAGGTCCCCTGTTCGGCGGCGCATTCCAGCGGTCGCACCACCACCGCCGCCCGTCGGAAGGAGACGGCATGCGTCGCCATTCCTCAGCCCTCTTCACGTCCTTCGCCCTACTGCTCACGTTCCTCGTCCTACCAGCCCAGCCAGCCTCGGCCGCGCCGTTCCGCGCACTGCTCTTCTCCGAGACCGCCGGCTACCGCCACGACTCGATCCCGGCCGGCATCACCATGTTCAACCAGCTCGCCGCCGAGAACGGGTTCACCGTGGTCGCGTCCGAGGACTCCGCGGTCTTCACCCCCGCCAACCTCGCCACCTTCGACGTGGTGATCATGTTCCAGACCTCCGGCATGGTCTGGGACAACGACGCCCAACGCCAGGCGATCCAGGGGTACGTCGCCGCCGGTGGCGGCATCGCCGCCATCCACAACGCCACCGACATGGGCATCGAGAGTTCCTTCCCATGGTGGGACAACCTCGTCAACGGCGGGGCCCACATGCCCGAACACTCCCCCGGCGTGCTGCCCGGAACCGCACACGTCGCCGACCGGGTACACCCCTCGACGGTCGGCCTACCGGACCGGTGGAACCGCAGCGAGGAGTGGTACAACTTCGACCGCAACCCGCGCGGTGACGTACACGTCCTCGTCACCGCCGACGAGCGGACCTACAACCCGGGCGGCGCCGCGATGGGCGCCGACCACCCGATCTCCTGGTGCCGCGAGGCCGAGGGAGGCAGGGTCTGGACCACCGCGATGGGGCACGCCGCCTCCTCGTACAGCGAGACGCTCTTCCGCCACCACCTGCTCGGCGGCGTGCAGTGGGCCGCCGGGGACAAGCCCGGCGACTGCGGCGGCACTATCTGGGGCAACTTCGAGAAGGTCGCGCTCGACGAGAACACCGTCGACCCGATGGCGGTCGACATCGCGGCCGACGGACGGGTCTTCTACGTCCAGCGCGCCGGCCAGTTGAAGATCTTCAAACCGGCTACCAGTTCCACAGTCACCTCGGGCACGTTGAGCGTCTACACCGGAGGCGAGGACGGCCTGGTCGGCATGGCTCTCGACCCGAACTTCGCCACCAACAACTGGATTTACCTCTCCTACTCGCCGTCGGCCGCGACCACCGACATCAACCGGCTCTCCCGCTTCACGGTCAACGGCGACACCCTCGACCCGGCAAGCGAGCGGGTCCTGCTCGACGTGCCGGCGTACCGGTCCCGGACCAACCCTGAACCGGGCCACACCGGTGGGTACGTCGCCTTCGGGCCGGGCGGCAACCTCTACCTCTCGGTCGGCGACGACACACCACCCAACTACGACCCGGCCTGGCAGGGCTACGCCCCGCTGGACTGGCGTGCCGGCAGGTCGTTCCTTGACGCGGCCCGCTCCGCCGGCAACACCAACGACCTGCGCGGCAAGATCCTGCGCATCCACCCGGAGCAGGGCGGCACCTACACCATCCCCAGCGGCAACCTCTTTTCCCCCGGAACGGCGAACACCCGCCCGGAGATCTACGCGATGGGCTTCCGCAACCCGTTCCGCTTCCAGGTCGACCCGCAGACCGGTTGGATCAACATGGCCGACTACGGACCCGACCGCAGCGGGCCGACCACCAACCGGGGCCCGGAAGGGCTGGTCGAGATCAACGTGATCAAGCAGGCGGGCAACTTCGGCTGGCCGTTCTGCCACGGGAACAACCAGGCGTACGCGCCGTACAACCCGGACACCGGCGTGGTGGGGGCGAAGTTCAACTGCAACGCCCCGGTCAACAACTCGCCGAACAACACCGGACTCACCACCCTGCCCCCGCTTGTCCAGCCCCAGGTCTGGTACGGCTACGGCGCCTCGCCACAGTTCCCGGAACTGAGTGAGGGCGGTGCCGCGCCGATGGGCGGACCGGTCTACCGCTACAACGCCGCCTCCACCTCGCCGACCAAGTTCCCGGCGTACTACGACGGGGTGCACTTCTTCTACGAGTGGGCCCGCAACTACGTCAAGGAAATCCACTTCGACGCCAACGGCGGCCTGGTGAAGATCAACCCGTTCCTGCCCGGCGTCTTCTTCAACAAGCCGATGGACATGCGGTTCGGCCCGGACGGGTCGCTCTACCTGCTGGAATGGGGAGCCAACTTCGGCGGCGGCAACAACGACTCCGGGCTCTACCGGATCGACTACTCCAGTGGCGACCGGTCACCGATCGCCAAGGCCACCGCCACCCCGAACAACGGGCGTACCCCGTTGACCGTGCAGTTCTCCAGCGCCGGCTCGTACGACCCTGATCCCGGCGACGTGATCACGTACGCCTGGGACCTGGACGGCAACGGCAGCACCGACTCGACCGCGCCCAACCCGTCGCGGGTCTACACCAGCAACGGCAACATCACCGCTCGACTGACCGTCACCGACAACACCGGCAAGAGCGCGTTCGCCAACGTGCCGGTCACGGTCGGCAACACCGCGCCGACGGTTGCCATCACCGGCCCACCCAACGGCGGCATGCTCGACTTCGGCCAACAGGTCGCCTACACCGTGTCGGTGACCGATCCGGAGGACGGCACCGTCAACTGCACGCAGGTGTTCATGAACCCCGCCCTCGGACACGACGACCACCAGCACCCGACCAGCGACTACGCCGGCTGCGCCGGCACGGTCTCCACCGAACTGCTCGGCGGACACCCGGACGGGGCCGACCTCTACTACGTGCTCAACGCCCGCTACCAGGACAACGGCGCCGGATCGGTGGCCCGGCTGACCGGTTACGCGAACACGATCCTGCAACCCAAACACAAGCAGGCGGAGTACCTCACCGGGATGTCCGGCGTGCGGGTGATCGACCAGGCGGGTGCCGAGAGCGGCAAACGCATCGGTGACGTCAGCAACAACGACTGGATCATGTTCGACCCGATGAGCTTGCAGGGCATCACCTCGGTCAGCTACCGCCTCTCCAGCCCCAGCGGTGGCGGCTCGATCGAACTGCGGGCCGACTCCCCCACGGGGCAACTGCTCGCGACCGCCCCGGTGGCGAGCACCGGTGGCTGGGACACGTACGTCTCCCAGGCCGCCGTACCGGTCACCGCGCTCGCCGGCACGCACAAGCTGTACATGGTCTTCAAGTCGTCGGTCGACAACAACTTCGACGTCGACTCGTTCACCTTCGGCGGAGCCGGTGTCGGCACCACGCCGTCCGGGGGCATCGCCGGACGGACCTGGACGCTCACCGCCACGCACAGCGGCAAACTGGCCGACGTCAACGGGGTGTCGACCGCCGATGGTGCGGTCGTGCACCAGTGGGCGGCGACCGGCGGCAGCAACCAGCGCTGGCAGGCGGTCGACGCGGGTGGCGGAACGGTGCAGCTCAGGGCCGTGCACAGTGGAAAATGCATGGCGGTCACCGGTGGCTCCACCGCCGCCGGCACCGGGGTCACCCAGGTCCCGTGCGGCACCGCGGCCAGTCAGCGGTGGCAGCCGGTGGCCCAGTCCGGGGGCGTCTACGAGCTACGGGCGGCCCACTCGGGGCAGTGCCTCGACGTCAACGGAAACTCGATGAACGACGGCGCCACGCTGATCCAGTGGGGCTGTAGCGGCGGGGCCAACCAGCGGTGGCGGCTGACCCAGGTCGCCTGAGAGGTAAGGAGGGGCGCGGGTGTAGTTGTAAACGGTAAAATATAGAGCCCGCGCCAGAAACCAGACCAGAAGCTCCAAGGTGCCGGCGCCCGCCCACA